>CAZMGW010000039.1:0-12432 GCA_964565935.1 uncultured Coxiellaceae bacterium | reverse complement strand
GATAGAGTCCCTGGCTTCGAACCAGGGTGTCGGGAGTTCAAGTCTCTCCGGGCGCGCCACATCTGGCTTGGTTTTCTACGCGGTCGCTCAATTCACCAAAATCATTTTGCGGGATATTTACGTAAGCTACCCTAGCTTACGCCCTGCGGGCTTGGCAAAAAACGCCAATTCAAATTCGCTCCCGGCGAATTTGTGCGGGACCCAAGTTATTTTTAGGTATTCGCATAAACATGTCCTACATTGGCAACTTGCCTTAAGCCTTCGATACATCTTGCTAGGTACTTTTCCGCTTCTTCGAGTAGATTTGTTCCAGTACTTTCGCAAATTCGACGTCCGAAGACTTGCTTGTCGATATGCCAGCACTCTCCACGTTTGTAGAGCCCTGGCGTTTTTTTACGTCCCATAATTCTAACCTCTTATTAGAGGGACGCCCACTACGATCCTTATAGTAGTCGACCCACTTATCCAAGTCCAGCCTGTCAAATGCCATTCCTTGAATCCCTATTGGTATTTCAGTTAAAAACGGCCTGACTTCTTTATTAAAACGGTGCCTGTCCATACCAAGAATGTGTGGTTGGTTTGTGGGTTAAGCTATCCACCCTTTGTTTTAAAATATTACGGTCAATCAATGCCTTTATGGCGCAAGCCAATCGATCTTTTACACCCAATTTTCGATGACGCATTGCATAAGTTATTTCTGTTTGTGTAAATGATGGGTTGTTTTGCTCCGTTATCCAGCCAAACAACTCTTTGGCGTCTTGTAAGCTTTGATTTGCGCTTATCAGGTTATAAGTAGCTATTGTGTGCTTAGTTAATAAGGCGTCTATTTCTAGAGCGTTCGCCATTGATTCACCCGAAATGATGGTATTTCCATCTTCTGCCTTAACCACATGTAAAACTGCCGCTATTCGCAAGGCAAAGCCACATATCTTTCCTGCCCATCCTTGTAGAGTATAAAAAGCCCCATTTGGCCTAAGCTGGCATTCGTTTGTACGTTGAAACTCTTGCCAGTCTGCTAATGCTTCTGGTGATGGGCTTAAAACAACTTTTTCTTGTTGCTTTTGTCTTGCCAAGGTTGTTTCTAACAAGGTCTTGATGGCTTACTGATATTCTTCGACGACTTCTTTGGGGATTGAAGGAGTATTGTGAGTGCGGTAGCCTAGTTTGCTTTTGGGGAGTAAATATAAAAATCGCTCTAAAAACCCATTACCAACGTAGGCTCTCTTCTTTAACTTGACGCGCAGTGTCGAATATTTCTTCCTGTAATTCTGGATCGTCGATAGCAAGAAGCGCTGAGGTTTCTTCTAAAGTTAACCCATGTAATTCATGTGCTTTATCTAAAATATCGTGGATCCGTGCTCGTAAAGATGTATTGGTTTCTGCGGTATTAGTTTCATTGGCAGCAAGCGTATCGTAAATTTTTTTTTCGTTGATAATAAGCATGTTAGTCATATGCGACGTATTCCTATGGCGTTTTTACACAGTTTTAATTTGTTTTTATGCTATCTTTTATGCGAATAAAAAACTCAAGGCAACTTGCTATTTTTTTTATAAAACAGAATCATATTTCCAATAGCGCCGTTAATCATTTGAGCAATTACCTGACATTTTGCAATAAATAAAAAACACATATCTCTTTCAGTCTGATGCAATCCTTCAAAGTTACCTTGCCCCTTGCTAATAACTAAATCAGCCTTGTTAAACAAACGTAAAAAATTTTGATTACAGTAAGATAAAATTGTTCCAGATAGTGCTGACCCAGAAGAAATAACTGTGGCAACCTTGTCAATCGAGCATTGAATAGCATCTTGCATTAATGCATCATTAATAATTGGTTTTTCCTTAACAGCATAATAAATTTCTATAGTGGGACGGTATTGTCTGATGGTCTCTATTAAGAGCCTATCAAACACTACCTCTCCCGCATTGTCTGCTAAGTATAATATACATCGAGAATTCTGAATTTGATTTTGAAATAATGGGAAATCAAAAATCGCTTTATTGCTTGCTTGAAATAATGAAGAGGTCCCGTTTAGTATTTCATTAATTTCATTGTCTATGTCCAAAGGATTTTTAGCCCCATAATCAATAATATTTCCAGCTATAGCTAGTTCGGTAGCGGGTAGTAATTTATTTTCCGACTCTTCTATTCTTTGCTTGAGCTTGGGGTAAAGGCTTAAAGCAAGCGCATTGTTTTGTTTTTTGGTTTGCTTATAGACGTCTTCTGTTTTTGCGTGTTTATTAACGATGTCATAAACCATACGCGCCATTTCAGGTGGAGACCAACCCGATACAAGCGGTGCTTCTATATTTTGCGCCAACTCAATTACAATTTTTTCCTGTATATCTTCGGCTAGGTTGGCAAGACGAGCTGCTGCTACAGCTTGTTTGAAAAAGCATGGCATGCATTCTAGATGTGTTTTCATTGTAGTTTTTTATTTTAAAAACCGGTAAAAAATAATTTGCTTTAATTTGGTAACGATTGTACTCTATGGGTATATACCCATGCAATGAAATTTTACGGGATTTGTAAATATGCCGCCATTTGTAAAAAAATCACGTTTTTGCCGTTGTTTTGATGGGGCTAATTATTTTAAGCCAAGAGGGATACCTTTAGACGCTCTGCAAGTCAATGACTTAGCCCTGGACGAACTTGAGGCGGTCCATCTATGTGACTTTGATGAATTGGCTCAAGAGACGGCCGCGAAAAAAATGAAGATTTCAACCAGCACATTACAACGCCTCCTCTACTCAGGAAGGAAAAAAATCATTGATGCGCTTTATAGCTCAAAAGCCTTAAAAATATCAAAACATGATGATATTACAGAGTATGCGATTCCAAATTGTAGCAGACGAAGAAGATGCCGCAATAAACAGGCTATTATTACAACTAATTAATAAAAATATTCAAAGAGGGCTTATGAAAATATGTATAACTTCTAGCGGTAACAGTCTTGAATCACAGACAGACCAAAGATTTGGCAGATGTGGTTATTTTATTATTTGGGATGATACAAATAATACTTTTGAAGCTATCGCCAATCCCAACATCGATGCTGGTTCTGGTGCCGGGATTCAATCGGCACAATTAGTGGTTGCTAAAAAAGTATCCGCTGTAATAACCGGGCAAGTGGGCCCAAAAGCAGAGCAGGTGTTACAAGCCGCAAAATTGCAAATTATTACCGGGGAAAGCGGTAGTGTAAAAGACGCTATAGAAAAATATAAAAGTGAAAAAACGGCTGGTTAGTAATAACCCTAGATTGGACTTTACAGAACGAAACAAAAAAGTAAATCTTATGATCATAACAGTTGCAAGCGGCAAAGGTGGAACTGGTAAAACTACTGTAGCAGTAAGTTTAGCTTTGTCAGTTGAAAAAAATGTGCAACTTTTAGACAGTGACGTCGAAGAGCCCAATACCCATATCTTTATAAAACCCAAGATTAGTCAAAAAGAAGACGTTTCTATTAAAGTACCACAAGTTGATCTGGAAAAATGTACTTTTTGTGGCAAATGCTCCAGTGTTTGCGCTTTCAACGCCATAGCTGTAGTTCCAGGAACAGTAAATATCTTTTCAGAGCTTTGCCATAGCTGTGGCGCATGTAAGTATTTTTGTCCTAATGAAGCTATTTCAGAAATCGACAAACCCATTGGTTTAATTGAGATTGGTAAAAAAAATGAGATGGAGTTTATTCAGGGCGAATTAAATGTTGGCCAAGCGATGCCGACACCAATAATAAAAGCTCTTAAAAAATATATCGATCGCGATAAGCATACAATCATTGATGCCCCACCAGGAACAAGCTGCTCCATGGTGCACTCTGTAATTAATTCCGATTATTGTATTTTAGTGACTGAACCCACCCCTTTTGGGCTCAATGATTTAAAACTTGCTGTCGAAGTTTTAATAAAACTGAAAATACCATTCGGAGTGATAATTAACCGCTGCGATATAGGCAATAATGCGGTTGAAAAATATTGTCAGGATCAAGATATAGAAATTTTAATGAAAATACCTTTCAGCCGTAAAATTGCTGAAGGCTATTCTTCAGGTGAGTCCCTAATTGAGACTCTACCTGAATATAAAGCGGCATTTCAAAAATTATTCACGAAGATAAATGGTGGTTATGGCCAAACAAATAGTAATAGTTAGCGGTAAGGGTGGCACTGGCAAGACAGTTATTAGCGCTGCCTTCTGCGCTATTGCAAAAAATAAAGTTATTGTTGATGCCGATGTTGATGCCGCAGATTTGTTTTTACTACTACACCCAGAAACCAAAGAAACCCACAAATTCAGCGGCGGTGGCAAAGCAATTATTGAACAAAATCTGTGCATTCAGTGTGGGAGCTGTTACAACAACTGTCGGTTTGGAGCCATCAACAAAAATTTCGTTGTCGATGAGATTTTATGCGAAGGCTGCGGGCTATGCGCAAAGATTTGTCCAAATAATGCCATAAAAATGCAACCTTCAGATTCCGGCGAATGGTACATATCAGAAACCAAGTATGGCATTTTCGTTCATGCAAAGCTTGGTATTGCCGAAGAAAACTCAGGTAAGCTGGTGTCTTTAATTAAATATAAGGCTACTGAAATAGCTGATAAGAATAATTGTGAATGGATCATTATTGATGGCCCACCGGGTATTGGTTGCCCTGCAATTGCAGCTTTAGGAAATAGTGATTGTGTGGTTATCGTAACCGAGCCAACTTTATCTGGGTTACATGATGCTATGCGTATCGCAGGTTTGGCACAACATTTCAATTTACCGATAAAATTTATGATTAATAAATATGATTTAAATATAAAAATGACCCGGGCAATCGAAGAGTTTTGTCGTGTTCATCAAATAGAAGTAATAGGTAAAATTGTTTTTGATGAATGCGTGGTGCAATCAATTATTGATGGTCATACTATTATGGATCAGCCTAGCTTCAAAAATAAAGATGTTCTGTTGAGCGCATGGGATAGGATAGAAAGTACAGTTAATTATAATAAATGAGAGAATTATGTCAGAAGACATTGAAATGATGACCAAAGAATTGCCACTAAATTTTGGTCCGCTTAAGGGGGCAAATGCAAATGCGCGACTTACGGGGCCTTGTGGCGATACGATGGAATTTTGGTTAAATATTGATAATGACAAAATCCTAACCGCCACTTTTACAACTGATGGCTGTGATAATTCGATCATTTGCGGCAGTACAGCAGGATATATGGTTCAAAATAATCTATTAGACACCGCATATGCTGTCACACAAGAACAAGTATTATTAGAAATCGGTTATTTGCCAAGTGAATTCAAGCATTGCGCGCTTTTGGCAGTGAATACGATTAAAAAAACAATTGAAAGTTATAAAAAAATACCAAAACAATAAAGAGGAAATCTTATGATTATTGCCATTCCAGTTCATGATAACGCACTAGACTTACATTTTGGCCATTGTAAAAAATTCGCCTTAATAAAAGTTGATCTTAAGGAAAAGAAGATTTTATCGCGAGAGGACATAGAAGCTCCGCCTCATCAACCAGGCCTGCTTCCTTCATGGCTGGCGGAACGAGGGGTAAATATAGTGATAGCAGGTGGAATGGGGCAAAGGGCCAAAGATCTATTTGATCAGCGCAATATTAAATTGCTAATAGGTGCGCCACAAGAGTCCCCAGAAAAGTTGGTAAGCAATTACTTGCAAGGCACTCTAAAGTTGGGGGAAAACTGCTGTGATCACTAGTAAAAAAAAAGATTTCGGGAAAAGCCATTGTAACTGCATAGTATGCGGTAAAAATAATCCATATTCATGGAAAATGAAGTTTGTAACTAACGAAAATGGGAAAACACATACAACGTTTCGAGGGAATGATACTTTTCAGGGGTATAAAGGAATTCTGCACGGCGGAATAATCACTACATTGCTCGATGCAACTATGACCCACTGTTTGTTTGATCAGGGTGTTGTGGCCCTTACGGGCGACTTACGCGTGCGCTTCTTACACCCGATCCCTTGTAACAGCATTATAAATTTACAAGCTCAAATAATAACGACAAAAAAAGCGCTTTATGTTGTGAAAGCAGAAGCTATTTGTCAGAAAAAAGTTATGGCTTGGGCAGAGGCTAAATTTGCTAAAATAGCGAAGAAATCAAACAAGAAGATAAGAAATGGCAGCACAACGAAATAAGATTTTATAATACAAAGGTAAAAAATGGCACAGGTAGATCATAATCAGTTTAAAAATTGGCTTGTTATTAAACGTAATGGTGAAAAAGTTGAATTTAATAGCACCAAAATCGCCAACGCTATTACCAAGGCCGGCGAGATAACGGGGGAAATCAATAGCGAAATTGCTCAAAAATTAGCTATTCGAGCAATTTCAATATTACAGCAACTTTTGACCGAGCCCCTAGTTGGTGTTGAAACAATTCAAGATATAGTTGAAGAGGTTTTGCTTAACTCAACTTATAAAAAAACAGCAAAAGCATACATAATATATAGAGATCAACATGCTCGTATTCGTGAGCTGGTTGACAAAAATAAGGTTGCGTTAGTCGATGGTTATATAGAACAGCTAGACTGGAAGGTAAAAGAAAATAGCAATATGGCTTTCTCTTTACAGGGATTGAATAACTATATTGCCAATGAAACAAGTAAAAATTATTGGTTGAATAAAATATATACCCCGGAAATTAGAGATGCTCACGTTAGCGGAGACTTTCATATCCACGATTTAGATCAGTTGTCCGTATATTGTGTTGGCTGGGATTTACAAGACTTGCTATTGCAGGGGTTTCGAGGAGTGGCAGGGAAAATAGCCAGTGCCCCTGCCAAACATTTTAGAAGCGCATTGGGGCATGTGGTAAACTTTTTTTATACCTTACAAGGAGAGGCTTCAGGTGCCCAAGCCTTTTCTAATTTTGATACGTTACTCGCTCCTTTTATTAGATATGATAGTTTGTCGTATCCAGAAGTCAAACAAGCACTACAAGAGTTTATTTTTAATGTGAATGTGCCAACTAGGGTTGGTTTTCAAACCCCTTTTACGAACGTTACCCTGGATTTACATCCACCACAAAATCTTGCCAATCAACCGGTCATTATTGGCGGCAAACTCCAAGAAACAACTTATTGTGATTTTCAAAAAGAGATGGATCTTTTTAATAGAGCCTTCCTAGAAGTATTAGCTGCTGGAGATGCTGACGGTCGCATTTTTACCTTTCCAATACCAACATACAATATTACTAAAGATTTTTCTTGGGATAATGCTGATTTGCAGTTGTTATGGGAAGTAACAGCAAAATATGGAATACCATATTTTGCCAATTTTATTAACTCCACCATGTCACCAGATGATGTTCGCTCAATGTGTTGTAGATTACGTATAGATCATAAAGAATTAAACAAGCGCGGCGGAGGATTGTTTGGTGCCAACCCTCTCACTGGTTCTATTGGTGTTGTAACCATAAACATGACACGTATAGGTTATTTAGCCAATACCGAAGAAGAGTTTTTCAATGAGCTTGAACGATTAATGTGTTTAGCAAAAACCAGCTTGGAAATTAAGCGTAAAACACTAGAAAGATTTACTGAAGCTGGTCTATATCCTTATATCAAATTTTATTTGCGCAACATCAAACAACGTCATAAATATTATTGGTTTAATCATTTTTCTACAATTGGTTTAATTGGTATGAATGAAGCCTGCATAAATATCTTGGGCGAAAATATAGGAAGCACTAAAGGACGTGATTTTTCTATACGAGTTTTAGATTTTATGCGGGATTTACTGGGCACATTTCAACAAGAAACTGGAAATTTTTATAACTTGGAAGCCACCCCCGCCGAAGCAACTGGCTATCGACTGGCGCAACTAGATAGAGATAAATACCCAGAGATGCTGCGTAATTTTAATTTAGATGATGGGCAAAATGATTTTATTTATACAAATTCTACGCAATTGCCGGTAAATTATACTGACGATGTTTTTCATATGTTAGATCTACAGGATGAATTACAGGCTAAATATACTGGTGGAACTGTAGCGCATGTTTTTCTTGGTGAGGCAGAGGTTGATGCCCAAGCAGTAAAGAATTTTGTAAGAAAAGTGTTTCAGCAATATCGATTGCCATATCTTTCTATTACACCTGCATTTTCCATATGTGCAAAACACGGCTATATTTCTGGGATCAAAGAAAAGTGTCCTCAGTGTGGCGAAGTAACTGAAATTTATTCTAGAGTTGTAGGTTATTATCGCCCTGTTAGCCAATGGAATGCTGGCAAACAAAATGAATTTAAAATGCGGAAGTTTTATCAGATAGAAAAATAAGTGTTATGAAAATTGCAGCTATCCAACCTTTGAGTTTAAGTGATTTTCCTGGCTGTTGTGCAGCTATTATTTTTACTGCGGGTTGTAATTTACGTTGCCATTATTGTCACAACAAAAACTTATGGGATGAAAACTATCAGCAAATGAATGAACAAGAGGCATTTGATTTTTTACATTCTAAATCAAAAAAAATAGATGGTGTGGTGATTACTGGCGGAGAACCTACAATACATCCAGGCTTAGTCCTGTTTATAAAAAAAATAAAAAATTTGGGTTATAAAATAAAATTAAACACTAATGGCACCAATCCAAGTTGTATAAAAGAATTGATTAAACAAGGGTTGCTCGATTACATTGCCATGGATGTTAAAGCTCCATTTGCTATTTATGATAAATTATGCGGAACAACCACTTTTCCGGATGATATTAAAACAAGCATAGAGCTAATATCATCTAGTAAAATAGCGCACGAATTCAGAACTACTTTTGCAAAAAAATGGCTTACGGAAGCTGACATTGAAGTAATTAGGGATATGATTCCTAGTGCTAGCAACCATATAGTACAAAATGAAAGCTCTGCTTAGCAACAAGCAGTGGAGTTATATATAAAACGACTATTCTCATGAAAATAACCGCTATAGTTGAAAACCAATCAAAACATAGCGGTTTTATGTCTGAACATGGTTTAAGTCTATTAATTAATATGATTGGTGTTGCTATTCAAAAAAGAATGTCGGCTGCTGAATTAGGAATGTTGCAGGTTGCTACTCATCCATATTTAACCAGCGTTCCAACTATATACCCGGTTATTATGGCGGCTCAGGAAGTTTCTAAAAAAATGTGATTGGGGTTTTGATCGATGCAATTACGTTTATAAATTCACTTTTATGCCAAGATAAAATTAAAGTACCTTCAAAAATTTTTGGGGAAATTATATGACCAAATGCCATCCTTTTTTTGGGTTAATTTTGGTTTTTTATTTTTTGCTACCTCCAATATTGCTTTTTATAACTCAAAATTTTATAGATTAATTTGGCGACAAGAAAATCCGGGGCTTTGTTGGCTGTATTAGGAGCAAGCTCAACCACGTCCATGCCAATAATTTCTTTGGTTTTACAAACAGCGTGGATCAAATTAGTAACCTGATACCAGCTTAATCCTCCTGGCTCAGGAGTGCCGGTGGATGGCATTATCCCAGAGTCGAACACGTCAACATCAAGTGATAAATAGACTCTTCTACCCAGTTTTTTTACGACTTGAGAAATCCACTGATCGCTACCGCAGCAAATATCTTCAGCCAAAAACAAATTTCCGCTTTTAAAGGAGGATCTTTCGGAGACATCCATGCTCCTGATTCCAACCGAAACAATGTTATCAACCTTTTCTTTAGCGCGCGCCATCACAGAAGCATGACTAAATTTATTGTTTTCATAGCTTTCGCGCATATCTGCATGAGCATCAAGATGTAAAATGGAAATATCTTTGTAAAAATCACTGTGGGCAATTATAGGACCTATCGCTACTGAATGATCGCCCCCTAAACTCAACACAAACTTTTTGTCTCTTAGAAAAGCCGTGGTTTTTTTGTGCGCCTGAGCAATCATCTCTTTTGAAGAAGCGCTTTTTATTGGCGGGCTGGTAAAAATACCGTGCTTGTAAACCTCAGTATCAGTTTCAATATCGTAAAGCTCAACTTGTTGCGAGGCCGCAATAATAGCCTGCGGCCCCTTTGCTGCTCCTTTAAGCCAAGAAACGCTCTTATCAAAAGGGATTGGCAACACTACGATTTTTGAATTTTCGTAGCGAGAAAAATTTTTGGTTAATCCACCGAAATTATTCATATTTTTCTTACATAACAAAAACAGCGGCAGAGAGAGCTGTGGTCCATAGACCGTTTTTATTCCCTTCTGCTGATTGGCAAATATTGCGACTTAAGAACTTGCGATCGCATGCCTTATAGTGCTTTTTCCTTTCATCCCAGGCTTGGCTTGGGTCAAAAGCTATTCCAAGAGTGGTAGCCAACATGGTGGCGGCTAAGTCTTCAGCGTATTCCCCAGATGTGCGCGCTGTTTCCCCAAAAGAGTGGTGCTCTGAAAGATATCCGTAATGCTCACAATCTTTGGGGACAGCAAGGCCAATAGCTGCGGAAATTAATCGGTTTGGTTCATTGGTTTCGCTTCTTGCCATTACACAAAAAACCACCTGTCCAGGGCTCAATAGTTTTAGCCCTTCTTTAGAAGGAATTATTTTGCATTTTGGAGGAAAAATACTAGACACATAAACCAAATTGCATTTTTCAATCCCTGCGACTCGCAAGGCTGCTTCAAAAGAAGCTAGTTTATCTTTGTGCACGCCTGCCCCTTTGACAAAGAACATTTTTTTCGGAACAAAATTTTCCATTAATATCTCCGGTTATTTATTTAGAAATGAATTATAGTTTTTTGGCTGCCTGTTTTCCCAAGATTTTTGATGATAGGCGTAACTGGCTACTAAAGGCAGCGCTACAGTGGCTTCAGCGAAGACCATTTGCTCAAATGCACCATCTACTTTACCCCATGAATGAGCTTCTTTTAAGGTAGACCCAGACAAGGCGCCATCCCGTTCATCTGCAACCGTGATTTGCACGGCATATTTGTGCATATCAACTTCGGCCCCGACTATTTCAGCAGCAACAGTAATATCTTGAGCAAAGTTTTTTGGTACCCCGCCACCAATCATAAGCAGCCCTGTAGTCCCGGCTTCGACTTTTATTTTGGTTAACTCAAGGAAATCTTTGACAGAGTCGATTGTTACTGTGGGCTCGTTTTTTCGGTGCCATTGATGATGGACCAAGCCAAATCCAGCGCTGCAATCTGAAAAAGCCGGAACAAAAATGGGGACATTTTTAATGTAGGCTTGTTTGACTATGGAGTCATCGCCGATGTTCTGTTCTGACAGGTATTTGCCCATCGCCATAATAAACTCCCTTGAAGAATATGGGCGTGCTGGCAAAGCATTGGCAATTTTAGCAATCGTCATGTCGCATTTGCGCAAGTCATCTTCATCGATGTAGGTGTCGTAAATTCTATCAATATGGTGATCGAGCAGAACGTTGTCATTGGCAAAAGGAGAGCCTTGGTAGTGCTTAAACCCCAAGCCTTCAAAAAAGTCTTGATCGACAATAATTGCTCCGGTTGAGACAATTGCATCAACCATATTGTTTTCTATTAAATCGAATACAACTTTTTTTAGTCCCGCACTAAATAATGAGCCGGCCAAACACAAGATAACTGAGCAACCTGTGTCCTTTAACATGGTGTCATAAATTTCAGCAGCCCGCGCCAAGTTTCGCGCTTGAAAAGCCATGTTTTTATACTGCTCAACCAATGGAATCGAGTTGAATTTTTTGATATCTAAATGCTGAACTTGTGCGGTTAACAAATCCTCTTTTTTCATTTTTAAATCCTCCGTAGTTGATACGCCTGTAAACACCCATCCCTTTTTGACAGAACTGTTATAGGCGTATTTATGCGCAGTTGTATACTATATATTACAGTGTTGTGCAACAAAGATATTAGCAACCACTTTGGCTGGTAAAACGAATGCTATTTCAGGCTGGGCAATAGACCGGAATTTGCCAAGATCGGCAATACAAACATGACAAGACCGATGACTATTATGGCCATAAGCCCCAGATCACCACAAATCGCCACTCTATATAGTGGCTTCAATACAGTACTTTTACGCAACCGATAAACCATAATAGCCGGTAGTATCATACATAGGGTCGCAACAAAACAGGCAGAATAATTCATTGCCATCATGAACCCATAAGGACAAAGAAATGCATACAAAAACGGAGGAACAAAAGTTAAACCTGCGGTTTGCAGACGACCAAACCTAGTGTCTGGACGCTTTAACCCGTCCGCCAAAAAATCAAACAATCCGAGAGACACCCCCAAAAATGATGTTGTCATAGCAACGTTAAAAAACCCATGAACACTGGCAGTAACCCACTTGTTATTGATGACCGCTGTTATTATCTTAACAAAATCACTTGGATCGGCTGGACGACCCAGCTGCGAAAGAGAGGTAAAGCTATTTACCCCAGCTGTCGGCACAGTACCTAAAGTTACCGCTG
>CAZMGW010000038.1:0-12491 GCA_964565935.1 uncultured Coxiellaceae bacterium | reverse complement strand
AAATGAGGATCGCAAAAAATAAGGGCAACAAAGTATAAATCCATTTTACGAAGAGTATATGATAAACGAAGAAAACAAAGATCAAGACTCCCAGCAAACACCCTTGTTTCGTAAAGAAGTTTTGCAAATTAAAAAAGGTAATTATTTCGGTAAGACCCTTATTGTTACCCCAATTTCTTTTTCTGCCTGGTCATTCGGATTATTTTTTGTTGCCGTTGCGGTTATTTTATTTTTGTATTTTGGTGAATATGCAAAACGGCATGAAGCAAAAGGCATGTTGGTCCCTGATAAAGGTCTGATAACCCTTTATGCAAGCACCAATGGAACGGTTATAAAGAGATTTGTCCAGCAGGGGGAAGAAGTTCAAAAGGGACAACTGCTTTATCTTATATCCACCGAACAAGAAGCAGTTACCGAGCAAAGCCTCTTTGCTCAGCAAATAGAATTGCTAGAAAAACAAATCGAAGTGCAAAAAAGCCGAATAGCTATGTATGAAAAAAATGCTGCTGGCTACAAGGACCTGTTAAAAAAGCGTTACATTTCAGAACCAGAATATCAAAAGCGCCAGGATGAATATTTAGCAGCGAAACTCGCATTGCACACCTTTGAAAAAGATTTAGCTCAAGCAAAAGGCGGGGTCGACTATGCGATTCGCGCGCCAGGAGATGGTGTCGTATCGGCGCTAATTGCTATGGTAGGGGACCACGTGGCAGAAGAAGCCCCCCTGGTTTCAATTATCCCCAAAGATTCCGTATTAGAAGGGGTGTTGTTTGTTCCTACTAGCCAAGTTGGTTTTGTAAAGCCGGGGCAAAAGGTTTTATTAAAATATGTTGCCTATCCTTATCAACAGTTTGGCTTGTACGAGTCGACTATAAATAGAATTGATAAGAGCATTCTTACGCCACAAGATGTTAGAGGGTTGCCGATTAAAATGGAGGAGGGTTTTTATCGTGTTATTGTTACCTTACAGCAGCAGACAGTAATGGCTTATGGCAAACCACATCCGCTTACTGCTGGGATGCTTCTTGAGGGTGCAATTTTAGGTGAGAAACGGAGTATTTGGCAGTGGGTCATGGAGCCTATTTACAGTCTTAAAGGAAGCTTTAAGTCATGATAGAACTAGCAAAGAAACTGCATTTTTCATTTGGTGAAAAACTCCCGATGATCCATCAGGCAGAAGTTGCTGAATGTGGCTTGGCGTGTCTTGCTATGATCGCAAGCTACCACGGCTATGACACCGATCTTTTGACTTTACGCCGCCAATTTTCTATTTCACTCAAAGGAAGCAAGCTGCAAGACTTAATTGATTTAGGAAAAAAACTCCATTTATTAAGTCGGGCAGTAAAGCTGGACTTAGCCGAACTGAAATATTTAAAAACTCCCTGCATTCTTCATTGGGATTTAGACCATTTTGTGGTTTTGAAAAAGGTACGGGGCAACACCGTAATTATCCATGACCCGGCAGTTGGTGTGGTTAAATATAAAATGTCTGAGGTTTCCAAGCACTTTACTGGCGTTGCTATGGAGCTTACCCCAGCCGTTGATTTTACAAAGAAAAAGAACAGAACCAGATTGTTTTTGTCTGATTTGTGGAAAACAGTTACCGGGCTTAAGTTACCCCTAGTGCAGATCATTTTAGTTTCTTTGGCGCTAGAGGTTTTTGAGTTAATAAGTCCGCTGTTCATGCGGTTTGTTATTGATGATGTAATTGTTACCAAAGATTTTCCGCTGCTTTATATTTTAGCTATTGGTTTGGGATTGTTGACTGTTATCCAATATGTAACCGGTTATGTGCGCTCTTGGATCGTTCTGTTTTTATCTAACGTTTTGAATATCCAGCTTGTTGCCAATCTGGTTCGGCATTTATTTAAATTGCCAATTGATTTTTTTCAAAAGCGGCACATGGGCGATATCGTTTCGCGTTTTGGATCCATGACCGCAATTCAAACCAAAATTAGCACGGATTTTGTTGAAGGGATCGTTGACGGTATCATGGTTATCGCCACTTTGATTATGATGTTGGTTTATAGCCGCCTTTTAACCGCCATCGTGTTTACCGCTTTGACGCTTTATATAATTATTCGGACAGTGCTTTACCCAACCATGAGGCGTTTGGGCCAAGAGAGCCTGGTTGCCAGCGCTAAAGAAAACTCGATTTTCATGGAAAGTGTTCGCGCAATTTTGCCCTTGAAAATTTTCGGCAAAGAAAGTCAAAGAGAAAACATTTGGCAGAATTGTTATGCTGACAAGCTAAACGCAGATATTCGTATCGCGAAGCTAGGATTGATTTATAAGTTTCTCAATCAAATTATTTTTGGTGCGGAGTATGTGATTATTCTGGTTTTGGGCTCAATGTTGGTAATGAAAGGTGGTTTTACGATTGGTATGTTGATGGCTTATTTTTCGTATCGCCAACAATTTGTTACCAAGGCTATCAGCATGGTTGATAAAGTATTCGATTATAAAATGATCAGCCTTGATTTAGAGCGCGTGGCAGATATTGCCTTAGCCGATCCTGAACCAGAGACCTCTGGGGATGCGGGAATCTCAAGAGCTATTAAGGGCAATGTCAGCGTAAAAAACATCGCATTTAGATATTCCGAACAAGACCCATACGTGTTTAAAAATATTAATTTTGAAATAAAAGCAGGGGAGGCGGTGGCCATAATTGGTGCATCTGGTTGTGGTAAGACTACTTTACTGAAAATCCTGATGCGGCTTCTTGATCCATCATTAGGTGGGGTGTTTATTGATGGAATAGATGCGCGCCGGATGGGGTTGCATAATTATCGCTCACAGATAGCAGCTGTTATGCAGGAAGATACCCTGTTAAGCGGCTCAATTGCCGATAACATCTGCTTTTTTGATGCCAAACCTGATTTTGAACGCATTTATGCCTGCGCAGAGATAGCCGCAATCCACAACGATATTATGCAAATGCCGATGTCGTATCAGTCTTTGGTTGGCGACATGGGGACGACTTTATCTGGAGGACAAAAGCAGCGCGTTCTTCTGGCAAGGGCTTTGTATTCGCAGCCTAAGATTTTATTTTTAGATGAAGCGACTAGTCACTTAGATTCCAATAACGAAACCATAATCAACCAACACGTCAAACAAATTGGCATAACTCGCATCATCGTTGCCCACCGAAAAGAGACCGTGAGTATTGCAGATAGGGTGATTGATTTAGAGACGATGATTAACGAGGTGGCATAAGAATTAATTTCAACAACACACGGAGGGTGTATGCAATTAATATCTAGCGATCAAATATCTAGCATTGTAGAGAGGAGTAGAGTATTAATGCTAATGAGTAACAGCAAAGCAGGCGCGATAATTTTTTGTACGCAATAAGGCATAGTCGATTTATGACAAAGTTTTTATCGTTTTATTATCAAAGCCATGTAATTGCTGTTAATCAACAAAGCTTTGTAGTTTTTCTGATCGGCTAGGGTGGCGTAATTTGCGAAGTGCTTTGGCCTCAATTTGACGAATACGTTCACGAGTTACGTCAAACTGTTTGCCAACTTCCTCTAGCGTATGATCAGTGTTCATGTTGATACCAAAGCGCATTCGCAAGACTTTAGCTTCTCGAGGTGTTAATGAGGATAAAACATCGTTAGTTGCTTCGCGTAACCCGCCATGGGTTGCAGAGTCGGTTGGTGAGAGGGTGTTTGCATCCTCAATAAAATCGCCCAAATGCGAATCTTCATCGTCACCAATTGGTGTTTCCATGGATATCGGTTCTTTAGCAATTTTTAAAACTTTGCGTACTTTATCCTCATGCATTTGCATACGGACGCTAAGTTCTTCAGGTGAGGGCTCAACCCCGGTTTCTTGAATAATTTGACGAGATATACGGTTGAGTTTGTTAATCGTTTCAATCATGTGCACAGGGATACGAATAGTGCGGGCTTGATCGGCAATGGAACGGGTAATGGCTTGGCGAATCCACCAGGTAGCATAAGTAGAGAATTTGTATCCACGACGGTATTCGAACTTATCTACAGCTTTCATTAAGCCAATATTGCCCTCTTGAATCAAATCTAAAAATTGTAGGCCACGATTGGTGTATTTTTTTGCGATCGAAATAACCAAGCGTAAATTTGCCTCAATCATCTCTTTTTTTGCTTTACGAGTTTTAGTGTCCCCAGCAGTTACTTGGCGGCTGATGTTTTTTATTTCTGCAATGCTTAGATTCACCTCTTTTTCGATGGCTAACAATTTCTTCTGAGCTCGATGAATTTCTTTGGCGTTATGTAACAGAGCGGCTGCTTGGTTTTTATTGGCCTTAGCAAATTTATCAACCCACTTTAAATCAGTTTCATGATGAGGAAAAGAATTTATAAAAGCCTTGCGTGCTACTTTGGATTTTTTAATGCATAGTTCCATAATAAGATGTTCGTTTGCGCGAATACGCTCAAGGATTTTGCTGAGTTTTGTTGTTTGTTTATGGAATTCTTTCGGTGTTAGTTTAAATTTAGTAAACGCATCAATTAACTGTTGATGTAATTTGGTGGTTTTTTTGTGGCTTTCGCCATTTTTTGCTAATGCTTTTGTATATTGGCGATTAAGTTCGTACAATTCAGTAAAGCGTTCTTTAGCAACTACAGGATCGGGGCCGGATTCAAACAGGTCCAGCTCGTCGTCTTCAGTTGATTCTGATTCATCTTGATCAAGAGCTTTATCATCTGTGGATTCTTCCTCGTTTGTAGCATCTTCATCCTCGTCTTCATCTTTTTTAATGCGCGTTGTGGTTTTTAAGGTTATTTCTTCTGTTGTCTCTATATTATCATCGGTAATAGAAGTGATGCTGCTCTCAGTTACAGTTTCCAGGGTAACTATTTTTTGAGCATCAGTTGGAGGAGTATGCCATTCTTCGATATCATAAAAGCCGGAGATGATTTCTTGCAGACGTTTGTCGGTTGTTTCGGTTTTAGCATATTCTGCTAGTATTGAGTCAATAATACCAGGGTATTGTGCTAAAGCAGATAGAACGTGTTTTGATCCCTCTTCAATTCTTTTAGCGATTGCAATTTCACCACTGCGAGTTAGCAATTCTACAGTGCCCATTTCGCGCATATACATGCGGACTGGGTCGCTGGTGCGGCCAGTTTCGTCTTCGGCAGCAACCACTGGCGTTGCTTGCTCTTCTTCAGTTATTATCGGGGTGTTATCGTTTAGCAGCGTTGCTTCGGTATCCGGAGTATCTTCATAAATTGGAATACCCATATCCTCATTAAGCATGCCGATAATATCTTCTATTTGATCTGGATCGACAATTTCAGGAGGAAGGTTGTCATTTACTTCGGTAAAAGTTAAATAACCTTGGTCTTTCCCTTTTGTTATTAAGTTTTTTAATTCCGTTTTTTGTTTAGTTAAAGCCTCTTCTTTTTTTTCAACTTTGGTAGCTACCACTTTTTGTGGTTTAGGTGATGATTTTTTTATTTTTGTGTTCTTTTTAGTATTGGTCTTGTGGGGTTTTTTAATAACAGCTTTACTTTTAGTTTTTGTGGCTTTTATGGTTTTTAATTTTTTGACTGTTTTTTTAGCTGTTTTTTGACGGGCCACAGGTTTTTTATGTGCGGGTGAACGTTTTGTATGTTTGTTTTTTGCTAGTGGTTTCTTTTTCATATAATTTATGCCTGTTTTTTATTTTTTGAAGCAGCTATTAAATTTTGTAATTCCTGCCTTTCTTTTGTACTCAATCCCTCTTCAGCTGCTTTTGATAACAATCTTTTAATTAGATGATCAAATTCAAGTTGTTCAAGTAACTGTATAATACCAATAAATTCATTTTTCAAGTTTTCCATTGAAATTATTGGTTTTTTACATGCCAACATAGAAAAAGTATCAAATTCTTCGCGATCCCTCCAATATTCAAGTATAGCAGCCATTGATAGGTTTGGTTGTTTTTTTAATACCGAAATCAATTCGGATAATATTTCTACCCCGCCTATTTTAATGTTCTTTATATTTTCAAGGTTTTCAATAGAAACAACAAGTTGCGGATGATGTAGCAATATGTTAATTGCATTTTGTACTGCAATTGATATGTCAATACTAAGATTTTGATCGTTTTTATTTTGCACATTTTCGCTAACTGGCTGGTTAAGTTCTAATTGTTTTAATTCTTCGACGTCTATATTGGCTAGCTCGGCAATTTTATTGAACATCATCTGGCGGAAAATACTAAAAGGCATTTTTTTAAGCCATTCTGTTCCAACTTTAGCTAGTTTGCTCCTGCCGTCTATGGTGTTTAGGTTGATGTCCAATAATAGTTGCTTAAAAAAGAAGTCAGCTAGAGGAGTGGCAGTTTTTAGGCGTTCGGCGAACTGTTCTTTTGATTCCTTTCTAATTAGGCTATCTGGGTCATCGCCTTCTGACAAAAATAGGAATTTTATTTGAATGCCATCGCGCATTAATGGGAGAGAGTTTTCTAAGGCTCGCCAAGCAGCTGTTCTGCCTGCCTGATCACCATCAAAGCAAAAAATCACTTCCGAGGTGTTGCGCAATAATAATTGAACTTGCTTGGTTGAAATAGCCGTACCAAGAGTCGCCACTGCATTAGTTATCCCAAATTGTGCCAAGGCTACAACGTCTAAATACCCTTCAACGACGATGATGGATGTTAATTTGTTATTCGCTTTTTTAGCTTCATAAAGCCCGTATAACTCTTCACCCTTATGAAAAATCGTGGTTTCTGGGCTGTTGAGGTATTTGGCAAGGTCTTTACCTAAAGTGCGCCCACCAAAACCAATAATGTGTCCGCGGATATTGCGTATTGGAAACATGATGCGGTCACGGAAACGCGCATAGGTTTTGTTATCTTTAGCCACTAAAAGTCCGGCAGCTATTAATTGTTGTTTAATTTTGGGAGAATTTTTGTAAATTGACCTTAAATTATCCCAGTCAATGGGCGCATAACCGATGCCGAATTTTTTGCAAATTGTACCAGTGAAACCACGTGATTTTAGGTATTTTATGCATTGGGTTGCACTAGGTAATTGTTTTTCGTAAAAAGTAGCAGTCTGTTGGGTTGCTTGGTATAGCTCTGTATGGCGAGTTTGGTTGTTGCTATCCCCGGAGGTTTTCGGTAAGGTTAAGCCTAGTTGGGTGGCTAGGTTTTCTACGGCTTCGATAAAGCTTAAGTGCTCAAATTGCATGATAAAGCCAATGGCGCTGCCATGAGCACCACAACCAAAGCAATGAAAAAACTGTTTGCTCGGACTTACGGTGAAGGAGGGGGTTTTTTCGGTATGAAAGGGGCACAATCCAAGTAAATTGCTGCCCGCGCGACGTAATTTAACCCTAGAGCCAACTATGTCAGCAATATCAATGCGAGTAAGTAAGTCATCAATGAACGATTGCGGGATTAGTTTGGACATGAAAAAACTTGCCAATTATTAGTAAATCTACCGATTTTCTGGGTAAAGCTATTTTAGCATCGATTTAACGATAGAGCTGATCTTCCCTATATCAGCCCTTCCTTGCGCTTTGGGTTTGATATACGCCATAACTTTGACCATATCTTTAACCAAGGTAGCCCCAGTCGTAGTAAAAGCTTCTTTTATCATATCTGCAATTTCTGCTTCAGTTAGCGCCTGAGGCAAATATTGTTTTAATACAACAAGTTCCGCTTCTTCCTTGTCGGCTAGTTCTTGCCGATTAGCTTGTTTATATTGCTCAATTGAATCATTACGCTGTTTGATCATTTTGTCTATAACAGCAAAAATTTGCGCATCATCAAGCGTGATGCGCTCATCAATTTCACGTTGTCTAATGGCTGCGATCAACAGCCGAATGGTGCCAAGGCGCGCTACCTCTTTTGCACGCATGGCACTTTTCATATCCTCTTGAATTCGTGAGTATACGTTACTAGGCATGATAGGTTGGTTCACTAGTCTCTGTCTCGACTTCTGTCCCTTTCTCTTTCTTTTGGAGAGGAGTTGCCCTGTGATACGCGTTTTTGTTGACGTTTAACTGCAGAAGCTTTTTTGCGTTTGCGTTTGGCGGTTGGTTTTTCATAAAACTCGAGTTGACGCAATTTGCTTGGAATACCAGCTTTTTCGCAAGCACGTTTGAAACGGCGCATTGCGCCATCAAAAGATTCATGTTCTCTAATTTTAACACTTGGCATAGATTTTAAAGCCCCTTTTTTGGTTAATAATTTTTCCGGATTGTACTCATTAATTTTTGGTAATGCAATCTTCTTTAGTTAAGAATTTTAGCGCGAAATATAATTGAATATTTTATCAAAAGGTAGTTTACTGTCCCTTATGAAATTCGTAGATGAAGTTAAAATTAAAGTTAAAGCCGGGTCGGGCGGGAACGGCTGCATGAGTTTTCGGCGGGAGAAATTTGCTCCGTTTGGCGGCCCTAATGGTGGTGATGGTGGCAATGGCGGCAGTATTTTTTTCGTTACTGATAGAAATTTGAACACCTTGGTTGATTTTCGTTTCCAAAAAATTTTTGAAGCCGAGCGTGGTCAGGATGGCATGGGAACCCAATGTACGGGTAAGAACGGCGATGATTTAATTATTCGGGTGCCGGTAGGAACTTTGATTTACAACTCTAGTACTGATGAGTTAATAGCTGATTTAATTGAAGATAATCAAAAAATTTGTGTAGCAAAAGGTGGTTTTCATGGTTTTGGTAATTTGCATTTCAAAAGCAGCACCAATCGGGCGCCACGTAAAACGACCCCAGGCCATCCCGGCGAAGAATACGATTTGAGGCTTGAATTAAAATTATTAGCCGATGTTGGCTTGCTTGGGTTACCCAATGCCGGTAAATCAACTTTTATCCGATCTGTTTCTGCTGCGCGTCCCAAGGTTGCTGATTATCCGTTTACAACTTTATATCCTAATCTTGGGGTAGTGCGTGTTGATATGGAGCGTAGTTTCGTGGTTGCAGATATCCCTGGTCTGATTGAAGGTGCAGCAGAGGGGGCAGGGCTTGGGATTCAATTCTTAAAACACCTATCTCGTACCAGCATTTTGTTGCATTTAGTTGATGTTGCGCCGACTGATGATAGTGATCCGGTTGTGTCAGCCAAGGCCATCATAAAAGAGATCAAAAAATTTAGCCCAGAACTTGCAAAAAAAGAAAGATGGTTGGTATTGAATAAAATTGATCTGCTGCCAGAAGCAGAGCTCAAAACGCGTGTTAAAGAAATTGTTAAGCGGCTAAAATGGAAAGGACCGGTTTTTCAAATTTCTGCCATCAAAAAAATCGGCACCAAGGAATTGTGTTATAAACTTATGGATTGTTTTTTAAAATAACTTTTTTGTGTATTTCGCTTTTAAATTTGTTATAATGCCAATCTAATGCAAGCCATAATAATTCAAAACAAAATCAAACAGTTATAGAAAATGGAGAGTGTCTATGTGTAAAAAATGGCAAAAATTTGTATATCTTTGTACCAATGTTATGTTTGGCGTCTTTAGTTTAGTTATTAATGCCTACGCAGCAGAAACCGGATTGCCTTGGGAAGGGCCTCTAGAAAAAATTCTAGCCTCTCTAACTGGGCCGGTTGCAAAGGCTTTAGGCGTTGTTGTAATCGTGCTTGCTGGCTTTGGTGTTGCTTTTGGTGAGTCAGGCGGGTCCATGCGTCGTGTCTTTCAAATTGTTTTGGGGTTATCAATCGCTTTTACCGCCTCGAGCCTGGTTGTAAGTTTATTTGGTTTTTCCGGCGGAGTAGTGTTTTAGATGAACACGCCCGGGTATCGTATTAGGCTGCATAATTCATTAACTGCTCCAATTATGCTTGGCGGGGTACCGCGTCAGTTTGCTATCCTTAACTGGACTATTTGCGCAGCCTTGGTACTGGGATTGCATGCATTTTATTTGTTTCCACTATTTATTATTTTCCATTTTGTGGCAGTTTTTTTTGCCAAAAAGGATCCATATTTTTTTGAGGTGATATCAAGGCATTTAAAACAAAAAAGATTTTATAGGGTTTAAAATTATATTTGCTCTGCAAGAGTCATGACATTGTTTAATGTTCAAATTTATTAGTAATTTATGTTCAATATATCTGAATATCGCCAAACTCCAGACAGATTAGTGGACTTGCTTCCATGGGCGGCACTTGTTGCCAAAGGAGTTGTCTTAAACAAAGATGGATCTTTTCAGCGAACCTTGCGTTTTCGTGGTCCAGACCTGGAATCTGCTACCGAACCGCAATTGGTTGCGGCTGCTGCGCGATTAAATAATGCACTAAAACGATTTGGTTCTGGTTGGGCTCTCTATATCGAAGCTAAGCGCCAACTTTATGCACCTTATCCAGAAAAATGCTATTTTCCAGATCCTTTAAGCTTGCTAGTTGAAGCTGAGAGGCGTGAAAAATTTGCTAATGTGGGGGAGTATTTTGAAAGTAAATATTATTTGACCCTGCAGTTTTTATCTCCACCACAATCAACATCAAAAGTTAGCCAATTGGTAATTTCTCAACCTAAAAATGCCGCCGAAGATTATCAAAAAAGCTTAGAGCTCTTTATTGCTACAACGCAGCGATTTTGCGATATTTTGCAAGATTTTATGTTTGAGGCAGAGTTTTTGGATGATGCTGAAACTTTAACTTATTTACATTCAACTATTTCGCCAAAACAACAGCCAATTGTCGTACCTGAAATCCCGATGTATCTAGATGCATTTTTAGCAGATACTCCATTGCTTGGTGGTATAGCCCCACAACTTGGCGATTACAATCTAAAAACAGTAACAATATTGGGTTTCCCGGCTTCTACGATGCCCGCTTTATTGGATCAGCTCAATCAATTGCCGATATGTTACCGGTGGGTTACCCGCTTTATACCTCTTGATAAGCATGAAGCAGAAGTGCAGCTCAAGCGCTATAAAACTCGTTGGTTTGCAAAACGCAAAGGGTTATTGAACATGCTTCAGGAGATTTTCACCAAGACCGAAACTCAGCTTTTAGATACAGCGGCGATAGAAAAAGCCAAAGATGCTGATAGTTCATTAAAAGAATTGGCAGAAGATTATGTGTCATTTGGTTACTATACTGCGACCGTAACCGTAATGGATAAAGATCTGCAGCGATCAAGTGAAATGTTGCGTGAGGTAGAGCGCGTGGTGAATGGTTTGGGTTTTACGACTATTACAGAGACTTTTAATGCGGTTGAGGCATGGTTGTCTTCGTTACCAGGACATGCTTACGCTAATGTGCGCACCCCTTTGTTGCATAGCTTGAATTTGGCTCACTTAATGCCGCTTTCTGCGATATGGTCAGGTCCGGAAAATGATGCCTATTTAAAAGCTCCTCCTTTAATGTATGTCCATACCCATGGCCGCACACCATTTCGTCTGGTAAATCATGTTGGCGATGTTGGACACCAAATGATTATTGGTCCGACCGGTGCTGGTAAATCGGTATTACTGACGTTAATGGCGCTGCAGTTTCGTCGTTACAAAAATGCTCAGGTTTTTGTTTTTGATAAAGGTGGAAGTTTCTTGACATCCACAGCGGGAGTTGGTGGTGGTTATTATGAGCTAGGAACCGATCATGAGGGGTTGGCTTTCCAGCCTCTAGCGGCGGTTGATCAGGAAATGGAGCGTGTTTGGTCTGCTGAATGGATTTATGGGTTGCTTACTAATGAAAAAATAGAGGTAACTCCAGACATCAAGCAAATGGTGTGGGAAGCCTTGACGTCATTGGCACATATGCCGAAACACCAGCGCACCATGACTGGTTTGTGTGCTTTGATTCAAAGCACGGTGTTGCGTCAGGCATTGCTGACTTACACCTTAAATGGTCCATTTGGGCATTTGCTTGATGCTGATAATGAACAAGAATGTGATGATATTTGGCAGTGTTATGAGATGGAAGGGTTAATGAATACGCCAAGTGTGGTCGCTCCAGTTTTGAGTTATTTGTTTCATCGTTTGGAGAAACGCTTTACTGGCGATCCTACCATGCTAGTTTTAGACGAGGCTTGGGTCTATTTGGATCACCCGGTTTTTTCTGCCAAAATTCGCGATTGGTTAAAAACATTGCGTAAATTTAATGTGAGTGTTGTCTTTGCGACCCAGTCAATAGAAGACGCATTGGCAACACAAATTTCATCTGTATTGCTTGAGTCTTGTCCGTCGCGTATTTTGCTGCCAAATGATCGTATCTTGGAGCCAAATGTGCGTGCCTCATATGAGAAACTGGGGCTAAATGATCGCCAATTGCAAATTTTATCTATGGCGACCCCAAAACAACAATATTATTATCAATCTCGTTTAGGAAATCGGTTATTTGATATAGAATTAGGGCCAATAGCTTTGGCATTTTGTGCCGCCAGTCGCCCTGAAGATAAGTTTTTAGTTAAAGAATTGTTGAATAAATATGGCAGAAAAGACTTTTTGGCAGAATATTTGAAAGCACGTGGTCTCGAGTGGGCTATAGAGTTGTATAAGGAATTTTAAGAGAAAATTATGTATGTTGGTAGCCGCAGGCTTTAGCCTGCTGGTTTTGAAAGAGG
>CAZMGW010000037.1:0-13083 GCA_964565935.1 uncultured Coxiellaceae bacterium | reverse complement strand
CCTGTCACGTAGGAGGTCGCGGGTTCGAGCCCCGTCCGCTCCGCCAAATTAGTTTTAACTCTAAACAAAAAAATCTATTTTTCTTGAGTCCTCAAGGTTAAAAATCAGGAGTCGGTATATGTTGCAGATCATGCACGATAAAATGCAGGGGTGGGTTGCCGGGATAATCGCAGGAATTATAGCTTTGACATTTGCATTGTGGGGGGTTCAGAATTATCTGCATTCTGATAGCGAAGCCCAAGTAATTGCAAAAGTTAATGGTAAGAAAATTACACGCCTGCAAGAGAATATTGCGTATGAACAACTAAAACGTAGTGAAACCATTAGGTTGGAACAAACATTTTCTTTTGATCAAAAAGCCCAGGTACAGATAAAGAAAACCATTCGTCAGCAATTGATTAAGAAAGAAGTCATTTCTCAAGCGATAGCTAATATGGGTCTTGATGTTGGCCAAAAGCAGTTATGGGCAATTGTTAGCGGGTTGCCAATTTTCCAAACTAGTGGACGTTTCTCTCCTGATTATTTTCAGCAAATTACTGAGAGATTGTTTTATTCTGCCCCAGTATTTCTTGAGGGTTTAAAAAGCTCAATATTACAAGCGCAGCTTGAAGGTGGTGTTGTTGGTAGCGCCTTTGACTTGCCAAATGAAATCGAAGCTGTAAAAAAAATATTGAGGCAACGACGTGATTTTTGGTATCTTATCGTGTCGCCTGAGCGTTTTTCTAATACAGTACAGGTCGCCGATATCGATGTTCGAAAATATTACGAACAACATCAAAGTGAATTCACTGTTCCGGAAAAAATCAGCATTCAATATGTAGAGCTTTCTTCCGGCGATTTGCATAGCAAAGTCGAGGCTTCGGAAGAACAGTTGAAGCAATATTATCAGAGTCATATCAGCTCGTTTTCTACCCCAAAGAAATGGCAGGTAACAAGGGTGTTGTTGCCATTGCCGCAAATGGCAGATACAAAAGCATTGGTTAATGCCCAGAAAAAGTTGTCACAGATCAAAGCCGAAGATGATTTAACTAAGATTGCTGGGGCGCAGATAGCTAAAGTTTGGCTAACTAGAAATGAAGCTGGAGCAGAAGTTGCTACGCAGTTTGATAAGTTAAATGTTGGGCAAATATCAAAGCCGTTTCGCACTAAAGATGGAGTGAGTTTAGTTAAAGTTTTGGCGATTCAGTCTGAAATTGCTGCTCCATATAGTGCCGTTGTTTCTAAGGTTAAACAAGCGTACAAGCACCAACAATTAACCCAAGTTTTTTCCGAGGCTCACGATAAATTAGTAGATTTGACGTATACAAACTCGGATAGCTTGGAACCAGCAGCACAAGAGCTTGGGTTGAAGATTCAAACAACAGGTTTAGTAACTAGTGCTGGTGGTTCTAGTGGAATATTAGCGAATAATAAAATCATTAAAACGGCTTTTAGTGAAGCCGTTTTAAAACAAGGATACAACAGCAGCCCTATCGAGATTGGTTCTGGTAAGTTGGTGGTTTTGCGTATTAAAGATCATATACCAGAAGCGCTGTTGCCATTAGATCAAGTTCGAGCAACTATTGTTGGAAAACTAAAAACTAAAGAGATGCAAAAAATGGCTTATGATTTTAGTCAGGAACTATTGGGTGAATTGCGTAAAGGCAAAACCGGATCAGAAGAGCTTGCGAAGAAGTATGGTTTTGCTTGGAATAGCATAATTAATGCCAGTTATGGTCAGCATAATAACGCTCAGTTGGTTGAAGCGGCATTTGATTTAACTCAACCAGGCTCTAATGAGGTTTCTGCTACTGTGGTTGATTTGCGCGGTGGTTATGCGGTATTACAGTTAACCAAAGTGTATGAAAGCCAATCAACTAAAGAAGCCACAGAAAAAATAGATATTGTAAAATATTTACCAGAGAGACTGGGCAAATTTGATTATCAGCTATTAATTGATGGTTTAATGGGTAAGGCAAAAATTAAGAGATATGAAGAAGCGGAAGACAAATAAAGCAAATATTTATGAGTAAAGCATACACAAAATCTGGTGATGACGGTTTTACCAATCTTGGTAGTGGTAAGAGAGTTAAAAAGTATTCTGATGTAATTGAATTATATGGCTGTATTGAAGAGTTGAATGTGTTTTTAGGTTATGCTGCAGAGTTTTTATGTCATCGAGAGGAGTTCCACGATTTATTTAGACAGATTGATCGTATACAACGTGAACTGTTTGAATTGGGTGAACATTTATTATCTAGTAGTAAGTTTGCTATTAATCCACATAAGATCAGCAAGCTTGAAATTGAAATGGATGCTATGAGCGAACGGTTGCCAGTTTTGCATTCTTCTCTTTTACCAGGAGGGGGTGAGGATGCATTACGTATTCATTTGGCGCGTACTGTTTGTAGACGCACAGAAAGGGCTGCTTTTAAATTTGCTGAAAATACCAAAAATGCGGAAATTATTGGGATATACTTTAATCGTTTGAGTAATTGGCTTTATGCCGCAGCGCGAACTGCCGCATTAATTGCGAATGTGGAAGAAAATGTTTTTTAAAGCATCATAATAAATTTACTTTTTTGCTGAGAAAAAAGGTGTTAGCTGTTAGAAGTTCAAAGTGTCTATCCCAGGAAATCCAACTATATTTAACCCAGCATCCACATGCATAACTTCACCGGTAATTCCTGAGGCCATGTCAGAACACAGAAATACTGCAGCATTGCCGATTTCTTCTAGGCTCACATTACGATGAAGTGGAGAGACTTTTTCTCCGTAGGTAAGCATCTTGCGAAAACTTTTCACTGCTGATGCGGCCAGTGTGCGAACAGCACCAGCCGAAATGGCGTTAACTCTTATGCCATCTGAGCCAAGACTATTTGCAAGATAGCGTACATTAGCCTCAAGACTTGCCTTTGCAAGGCCCATGACATTGTAATTAACTAAGGCTTTTTCGGCTCCAAGATGACTGAGTGTTAGCAGTGCGCTTTTTCGTCCTTGCATCATAGGGTGTGCTGCTTTAGCCAATGCAGAAAAGCTATAGCTGCTAATGTCGTGGGCAATTTTAAAGCCATCACGTGTTAAGCAGTTGATGTAATTTCCTTCTAGTTGATCGCTTGGAGCAAAAGCTGCTGAGTGAACTAAAATGTCGAATTTATCCCAGTGATTCTTAAGATTGTCGAAAAGAGCATTTATTTGGTCGTCGTATGCCAAATCACAAGGAAAGATAATGTTTGATCCTATCTCGGTAGCAATTTTTTCTACACGCTCTCTAATTTTTTCATTTTGATAGGTGAATGCAATATCTGCGCCTTCGTTTCGCATGCATTTGGCAATGCCATAAGCGATCGAATGATGATTAATTGCGCCTACTATTAGCGCTCGTTTGTTTTGTAAAATATTCATGTTATTTCCTCGTGAGTAACGAACTTTATTATAAGGTAAAATTTTTTAAACACTACCAAAACGCGCTTAAAAAAGCTAGATTAAGATTTTAAATCTTGTTTTGTATGACTGGTTTTTTTCTGTATGATATTGATTAATAATAACATTGTTTTTTATATATGGGATCTTGCTATTGAAAGTGGTTCGGATAAACTATCACGGCTCGATGTTTAATTGTGTTTAACCAATATTTAATAATTTAATAATTTATTTTTGGAGATTTTTAAATGCGCAACAAAGCACTTATTTTTTTAGCGTTAATGGTATTTGGTTTGGTAGGTTGTAACAAAGAAGCAGCTGATGTTAAAGAAGCTGGTACTGAGCAACAGAAAGAGGTCGTTGTCAGTGATATGAATGCTGTATCGGAGGATTCTAGTTCATCGATTACATCAGGTGCGCCAGAATCAGATGTACCAGAAGAAGAGCAGAGTAATTAGTTTTTTTAGTTAGCGCACAATCGATGTGTTGTAGATAATCACCGTAGTTGTTTTAGTAGATGGAATGTGTCGTTTTTGCAAGTGGAAATCGCGGTGTGAGTAATTGCGTGTTTCTCGGCGCAGAAGCGCTTTGGTAGCTATAATAGGCACCGCTAATTTGTGTATTATGTGCTGTAAGTTAAGTGCAGTTCATAATTATCATGAAGTAAGTAGGCGGTACAATTATTTTATAATTGGAGGTATTTAATGAACAATAAATTATTGATGTTTTTTGCAGTAGCCGCATTTTTGTTAGTTGGTTGCAATAAGGAAAAAGAGGAAAATATAAGTATTCCTACAACTGAGCAGCAACAAGCAGTGCCTACTATGACTATTAGCGATAGCGTACCAACTAACAATGCTCCAGTTGTCGTAGATCAAGGTGTGGTGGCCGAACAACAACAGGCTCCGGTTGTGTCTCAAGTTGCTCCTGAGGCCGTAGTTACGCCGCCTTCTGTAGATCAGAATCAACCAACCCAGGTTATTCCTGCCGCGCCCGCTGACCAATCTAGTATGACTATTACGCAGGCAACCCAAGCTCCTGTTACCGCTGCCGCATCTGAAGTTCAGCCAGCTATGCCAGCAAGTGATGACATGACAGTTTCTACGGAGAATGTCCCTGCTGTACAGACCGACGTTGCTCCAGTTTCACCAATGTCTCCAAGTGTTGCAATGCCAACTCATACCCAGAATGATCTTTCGGCGCCAATGATGCAACAAAATTTACCGACTCCTGTTACCCAGGAAAGTGTAAATTCAAGTGGTGCTCAGGTAAGTACTGTTGATAGTAATATGCTCACAGCAACAGATACTACTTTAAGTGATGAAGATTGAGTTTTAATAAGTTTTCAATAAATACAAAGACGCACAAGGGTTTTTATTTTTGATCCTTGTGCTTTTTTTTGATGGCCTATGTTTTTAATTACAAAGAAAAAAAATAGAGTATTAATGGTGGTAATAGCCAATTTATTTTTGTTTGGTTGTGCCGTTGATCCCATGACTAAGCTGGGTTTGTCTGAGTCAGAGTGGCTGGGATATGGTTCAGATGAGCAGCAGAAACTACTTGCAAATTATAAAAAAATTGCTGAAAAGCGTGCTGGTACGGTTAGAGATAAAAAAAACCATGATGCTAGAGGTTTTTTGGAAATAGATGTTCTCGATGGTAAAGTTATGATGCCTCCATTTGTTGATTGGAGCGATTACAAACCAGTGAATTTTACTATTTTTAGAGGGCAGTGTCGTGATATTGTTTTACAGGGCTTAATCGATGAAAAATCCCAAACAGAGCTAGGGGTTTGTTTTTACGGAGATACCCTGTATCTGGATCCAAGCCATCATGATCTTGAAAAACACAGTGGTTCCATTAGCATTCATTCATCTCCATTGTGGCTATCAGGGTTTTCCTATAAAGGGATTAGTAGCACTGGTTATGTAAGATTAAATAATGTTACGATAAAAATATTGCAGAAAGAAAACGCAAAGTGATTCAATATTTTTATCGTGACTCATTCTCTTCTTTTGTTGCTAAATAACAATCCAATACTTTTCTCGCAACTTGTGGAGCAATGCTGCTGTTTTCTGTTATTACCGCGATTGCAATTTTTGGGCTCTCTATTGGAGCAAAGGCAATGAATAATCTGTGGTTGCGTAAGTGTTTCGGAGTGTTTTCTTCGCTTTCTGCGGTTGGGTTTTCATTAACAATTTTGTGATGAAATAATTGAGCCCCCCCAGTTTTGCCCGCAACAGAGTAAGCGGGATTTGGTCCAAAGCTTTTGTGTGCTGTGCCTATTTGGTTGGCTATGACTTCGCGCATAGCATCAATTATAATGTTCCAATTTCCTGGGTTTTTTAGTACCAGTGGGGGTAGGATAATGGGTTCTTGTTTTATTATCGTGCTATCTGGTTTTTTAGTGGCGCGTAATAAGTGTGGTTGAAAACGCTTGCCATGCATTGCAATTGCTGCAGTGCCATTGGCTAGTTGCAGTGGAGTGGCTAACATAAAACCTTGACCAATACTCGAAATAATTGTATCTCCGATGTACCAAGGTTTGCCTTTGTGGCTCATCTTCCATTTAGGCGACGCAATAATTCCTGAATTTTCTTCAGCAATATCAATTTTAGTTTTATTGCCAAAGCCAAAACGCGCCAAAATATCGTTTATTTTTTCTATTCCCAGTTTTAGAGACAGAGTGTAAAAAAAAGTGTCACAAGAGACAATAATTGCTTTTGTTACATTAACAATACCATGGCCTCCATATGCCCAATCGCGATAAACATGTGTGCTATTCATTAACTTAAACCACCCTGGGTCGGAGATTTTAAAGTTTGGAGTAATGGTGCCAGTATCTAGTCCTTGCAGGGCGACGAAAGGTTTAATAGTTGAAGCTAATGGATATGAGCCAAGGGTGGCGCGATTATACATAGGCTTATCACTTGAGGATTGCAGGTCGTTGAAAGTGGCGCTGTCAATCCCACTAGCAAATAAATTTGGATCGTAACTGGGATGGCTAACTAGCGCGAGTATTTCTCCGTTGTTGGGGTCAATGGCAACAACCGCACCGCGTTCTTTACCCAGAGCATCTTTGGCAACTTGTTGTAATTTGCTATCAATAGTTATATATAGAGTGTCGCCTGGAATTGGTTGAATAGTTTTTGTTATACGGATAATGTGGCCAGTGGCGGTAACTTCCGCGACATTGTAACCCGTTTGGCCGTGAAGTGTTTTTTCGTAGTGTTTTTCAATACCGATTTTACCAATAAAATTACTGGCGCTGTAATTGTTGGCATCAATATTTTTTAAATCTTGGGTGTTAATTCTGCCAACATAACCAACAGCGCTTGCAGTGATATTACCGAGAGGGTAATGGCGAATCATTTGGGTTTCAACGGCCGCTCCAGGGAGGCGATGTTGGTTTAAATAAAGGGTGGCCACCTCTTCTTGAGTGAGTTTAAATTTTAGTGGTACATGCTCGAAGCGGCGTTTTTGCTTTAAGGCTTTGCGAAATTGTTGAATGTTGTATGGTGTTATATCGATAATGGTTTGTAGTTCGGTAATGGTGGTATCAATATTTTGGATTTGTTCTGGGATGATGTTAAGGCTGAATAATGGCAAATTTTCCGCAAGCAATATCCCGTTGCGATCGTAAATTAAACCGCGATTTGGTTCGATTGGTAAGAACTCTAATTGATTGTTTTCTGACAAGTTAGTGTAAAACCGGTGTTGCAGAATTTGTAAATTAAATAAGCGAACAATTAATATAATAATTAAAGCGGCTATCAAAATCATCGCCTTAATTACCCGGATTTTAAATTGGCTTTTTTCTTGCTTGTAATTTTTTAGACGTTGCCGGTAAAGCACCATATTAATTCCTATGGTACGGGTGTTTGTTAATTATGGACCATGCGCGGTAAATTTGTTCAGCAACAAAAATTTTAACCAGTTGATGGGGTAGGGTAAGTTTAGATAAAGACCAGATTGTATGCGCACCTCGTAAACAATTTGTTGATAAGCCGTCTGGTCCTCCTATCAAGAGACTAATATCTTGTTGTTCGTTGTGCCATGTGGTTAATTTTTTTGTTAGTTCTAAGGTTGTCCATTCTTTTCCATGTTCATCAAGCGTTATAATTAAGTTATTTTTTGGTACAGCGCTTAGTAGTTCATGGCTTTCTGTTTTAATTATTTGTTCTAGATTGCTAGATTTTGTACGTTTTATTGTTGGTAGCTCGATTAAGTTTAATTGAAAGTTTTTAGGTATGCGCTTGGCATATTCGGAGAAGCCCTCGCTTATCCAGTCGGGCATCGATTTTCCAATGGTGATTATATTGATTTTAATTGTTATTGTTCCGTTTAGAGATTTTTGGTGTCGCTAAGCTTGTGCGTTTCTTTACTTTGTTTAGTCCCCAAAGATTTTCCAGGCTGTAGAATTCGCGGATTGGTCCGAGCATGACATGCACGATTACATTGCCAAAATCCGCAAGCATCCATTCGCGCGTATTTTCACCCTCAATACCAATGGGTTTGATGTGTGCCAGAGCAAGCTGTTCGCGAGTTTTTTCAATTAATGTTTTGACATGCGTGGTGGAGTTTGCAGTACAGATAATCATGTAATCTGCCATGTCAGTAAGTTTTTTTATGTCAAGGGCAAGAACATTAATTGCCTTGTGGTCTTTTAGAGTTTTAACGATTATGTTTTTTAAACCGGCTGCAGTAAGTGTTTTCATAGTAAAAGTGATAGTCCTAAATATATAAATGGTTTTTGCAAATATATTGCCATACATCCGGTGCTACTAAATGGCTGGCGTCTTTCTGTTGTTTAATTAAGGCGCGAATTTCTGTTGCCGTAATTGGTAATGGGTTAATGTTTGCCAAATATATTAACCCGCTTATTTTCTTTTGCAACTCCTGAGTGTCGGTAGTTTGATGTTTGCGTAATAGTTCGAGCGCATGAGTGTTGGTAATCTGTCCCACCTCTGGTCGTTTAGCAATTAACAGATGTGTAAAATCTAAAATTTTTTGCCATTCATGCCATTCATCAAATCGATTAAAAACATCAGTTGCCATAATCAGGGCTAAGGGTGTGTTTTTGTTTTCTTGCCGTAAGGATTTTAATGTTTCGATAGCGTACGAAATGCCAGCGCGTTTTATCTCTCGATTATCAGTAAAAAAATGAGCCATACCTTCAATTGCAAGCATTGCCATATTAAGTCGATCTTCTGTGCTAGCAATAGGCTGATTGCGCAGGGGCGATTGCGAACAGGGGATTAATATTATTTTTTGTAGATTGCAGAGCTGAAGCATCTTGTTGGCAAGGTGAATGTGTCCAAAATGAATTGGGTCAAATGTGCCACCGAATATGCCAATTGGCTGAATTTGCATAAAAATTAGTCTACTGTTGTTTTGTTATAATTGGAATAGAATTTTTATTGGTGGTTGTTTGAGCAAACTGAATATAAACCTTGTATAGTTCATGCCATAATAGACGTTGGTTATCAGCTCCTTTAATAATACAGTCAATATGCGCAGCATGTTTGAGTAGATTTTGTAGGCTGGTTAGGTTATGGCGCAATAGGGCTTGTTTTGTTAAGGCTTTGCGCGTACTCCAAACATTGTTTTGTGTCATGACTTGGTCAAGGCTTGAGCCTTTTTTAATCGCAAAACTCATGTTAACCAATGAGCGCAATTCGCGTGCAATTGCCCATAAAATAATGGTTGGTTCTGTGCCTTCCGCTTTTAAATTATCCAACATACGAATTAACAGCCCTGTTTTTCCAGCAAGGGCAGTATCGAGTAAATTGAACACATTAAAGCGAGCATTGTCTGTAATTACAGTAATAATTTGGTTGGCGGTTAAATTGCCACTACCATAGAGTAAGCGTAATTTTTCAATTTCTTGTGCTGCTGCTAGCAAATTCCCTGCGGCGTGATCGGCCAATAATTTAATTCCATGTCCATCGGTTTTTAACCCTGTTTGTTGTAATCGTTTGTTGATCCAAAGTGGTAGTTGAGAAAAATCGATTGGCCAGATTGGTATGACTACTCCATAAGTATCAATCGCTTTAAACCAGGCGGTTTTTTGTTGAGAGGCGTCTAGTTTATCAGCAATAATTAATACTATTTTGTCGGACGTCGGTTTTTTGGCATAATTTTGTAAAATTTTGCTGCCCGTATCAGTGAGTTTGCTTTTGAGGTGTAATTCGATTAAGGATCGTTCGCTAAAAAGAGATAGATTGCTGGTGCTGGTTATGAAGCTTTCCCAGCTAAATCCAGGTTCAATATAAAAAGTTTCGCGCTCGCTATATCCAGTTGTAATCGCATGTTGGCGTACAGTGTCGCAGGCTTCCTGGACTAATAAAAATTCATCGCCACTGATTAAATATATGGGGGCTGTTTTTTCGGTAAGGTGTTGAGATAGTTGTTGGATCTGAATTTTCATGATTGCGACAGCGCCTGAAAGGTTTTTGGGGCGCATAAAATATTTAATACTTTGGTGGAAAGTTCTTGGCACATTTCTCGTTTTGCGGTTTCGGTTTGCGGTGATATTTCTAATATCTCATTGGGCTGTAGGATAATAGAGCGTGAAACGCTAACCGTTTGTGGGGCTAATAGTGGTTTGCCCGAAGCGCAATTAATGCTGATTGTTGCGGAGTAGGTTAGGGTGTAAGTGCGAGCCTCCGCGCTTGAAATAGAGCTGGTGGTGCTGGGGGTGTTATAATTGGATGTGACATGCAAAATTGGCGCAATGTTGTTAGTGTTCGTTAGTAAGGCGACGTTGGAGGATTTTAAAACTTTTTTTAAGGTGACTTCAAACTGGCCGTAAGGGTTGTCAGCTTGATAATAAATTTTATGCAATTGTGGTGGCATTGATTTTGCAGTGCGTAGTGTAAAACCGCAGCTGGTTAGTAAAAATGCACTGGTTAGTATTAAGCAAATTCTGGTGAAAGTTTGTAGCATATGTTTCCTATTCTATTCTGTTTGTGGTGGCTTAATTAAACAACAATATTTACTAGTTTTTTTGGCACCAAAATCACTTTTTTAATTGTTGCTGTTCCAATTGTTTTCGCAACGTTTTCATTGGTGATTGCAATTTCCCTGATCTCTTTTTCATCAGTGTTTATTGGCAGTGTTATTTTGCCGCGAACTTTACCGTTTACTTGTACGATTAGATCAATAGAGTCCTGTTCTAGTGCCTTAGCGTCAACTTGAGGCCATGTAGTATCTAAAGCGTCCCCTTTGAATTTTAATTCGTGCCACAAATAATGTGTGATATGCGGGGTTATGGGGTTTAATAGCTTTAGCAGAATATTGAAACCCTCATAAACTATCGTTTCATTTGCATCTTTTGGGATGTCTTGCAGTAAATTTAAAAGCTTCATGGCTGCCGAAACAACAGTGTTGAGCTGCAGGCGTTCCATGTCAAAATTTGCCTGCTGCAATATGGTGTAAATATCTTTGCGTAGTCTTTGTTGTTCGTCGGTGAATGCTTCTGGTTTTTTAGAGGTGTTATTGTGAGAGATTATTATTTCTTCATTAATTACGGCGAAGGCAAAGAGTTTTTTTAAAAAACGATGAGATCCTTCAACTCCGCTATCTGACCATTCAAGCGATTGTTCTGGTGGCGAAGCAAAAATCATAAAAAGGCGTACGGTATCAGCGCCGTATTTAGTAATTAGTTCAGTTGGGGAAACTATATTGCCTTTGGATTTAGACATTTTAGTTCCATCTTTTAATACCATTCCTTGAGTTAATAGTCGGGTGAATGGTTCGTCACCTTTTACTAATCCTTCATCGCGCATAACTTTATAAATAAAGCGCGCATACAAAAGATGCATGACTGCGTGTTCAATGCCGCCGATGTATTGATCTACCGGCATCCAATAATCGACGCGTTCATCAAACATCGCATTTTTTTGATCAGGGCAGCAGTAACGTGCGTAATACCACGAAGATTCCATAAACGTATCGAAGGTGTCGGTTTCGCGCGTAGCAAAGCCGCCGCATTTGGGGCATGTGGTTTCCAGGAAGCTTTTTAAAGTGTGCAGTGGCGAACGGGGATCAGTTAATTTAATTCCTTCAGGCAGTATAACGGGCAAATCTTTTTCCGGAACCGGAATTGTCCCGCATTTTTCACAGTTAATTATGGGGATCGGTGCACCCCAATAGCGCTGTCTTGATACTCCCCAGTCGCGCAAGCGGTAGTGGATTTTGAGTTCACCTTGTTGATTTTTAGTGACGTGTTTGGCGATAGCATTAAAAGCTTGTTCAAAAGTTAAATTAGAGAACTTTCCCGAATCGATTAAAATTCCTTTGTCGGTGAAGGCTGCTTTATTAATATCCCAACCGCTATCATCAAGTGGCTTTATTACTTGTTTAATTTTCAGATTATATTGCTTGGCAAATGCGTGATCACGCTCATCATGTGCTGGCACTGACATTACCGCGCCAGTCCCGTATTCCATTAGCACAAAATTCGCCACCCAAATTGGAACTTTTTCGCCGTTTAAAGGGTTAATTGCTTCAAACCCGGTGTAATAGCCTTCTGTTGCTACGGTCGCAAGTTCAGCTTCAGCAACTTTAATGTTGTGGCATTTTTGTAGAAATTGAGAGATTTGCTCATTGGTTTTAGCAGCAGCAATAGCAAGAGGGTGTTCCGGGGCAACCGATAAAAATGTTACGCCGAAAACCGTATCTGGCCGGGTGGTAAACACGACAACATTTTCATCGCGCTCAGTTACCGCGAAATGAAGCTCTAGCCCTTCAGAGCGGCCAATCCAGTTGCGTTGCATGGTTCTAACTTGCTCAGGCCAGCCGGTAAGGTTGTCTAATTCGGTGAGTAATTCGTCTGCATAATCGGTGATTTTTAAAAACCACTGGGCGATTTCTTTGCGTTCAACTAGCGCGCCAGAGCGCCAACCGCGGCCATCTACCACTTGTTCGTTTGCAAGTACCGTTTGATCAACTGGATCCCAGTTAACAACCGATTTTTTTTTGTAGGCCAAGCCTTTGGCGTACATCTTTAAAAATAATTGTTGTTCAAAGCGGTAATATTCCGGACGACAAGTGGTAATTTCGCGTGACCAGTCAATGGCAAACCCCATTTGTTTAATGGTAGTGCGCATTTGGTCGATGTTTTTATAGGTCCATTCAGATGGTGCTAGTTTGTTTTGCAGCGCAGCGTTTTCTGCAGGTAACCCAAAGGCGTCCCAGCCAAGTGGTTGCATCACGTTTTTGCCAAGCATTCTTTGGTAACGGGTAATTACGTCGCCAATAGTGTAGTTGCGCGCATGTCCCATGTGGATTTGGCCGCTGGGGTAGGGGAGCATCGATAGGCAGTAAAACTTTTGTCGATTTTTGTCTTCTTTTGCTTCAAAGCTTCGTGTTTCATCCCAATATTTTTGGGCTTCTTGTTCGATTGCTTGGGGTTGGTATGTTTTGTCCATAAATTGAATTTTAGGGGTAGAAATTTGGTATGTCCAATTGTTTTAGCGTTTTAGGTACTATAATATGTGATTTAGTGCTAACAAGCTGTGCGCCTATGTGCGCAGGCTTTGGTCGTGCTAGGAGTTAACAAACCGCGCGAGCTTTGTGCACCACTCGATGATATTGTTTTAGGGACGCAAAAATGTACTTCCATGTAGGCTTGCGTTCGCCATCCATGGCTCACAGCACCCTAAAATAATATCGTCT
>CAZMGW010000036.1:0-13384 GCA_964565935.1 uncultured Coxiellaceae bacterium | reverse complement strand
GGCGTTTTTTTACGTCCCATAATTCTAACCTCTTATTAGAGGGACGCCCACTACGGTACTTATAGTAGTCGACCCACTTATCCAAGTCCAGTCTGTCAAATGCGATTCCTTGAATCCCTATTGGTATTTCAGTTAGGAGTGGCCTGACTTCTTTATTAAAACGGTGCCTGTCCATGCCAAGATAGCGCGATACGTCTCTCAGTCTTATTAAGCGTGGCAACAGATTTTCAATTTTGCTCAAGTTGCTTCTCCCGGCTACTAAGTTCTAATGTGTGATAACAGGCTTTGGTATTGGCAAGCCCTTCACTCTATTCCAACACCACGGACAACCCAGCACACTGCCACCATTTGTTAACTCTGATGGTACGTAAACATAACCACATGAATTACATCGAGTAATTGCAGCAAAATTATCTGGTACTTGGCCTTGTTCTATTAAATTGTTGGTAAATAGCAAATCAGCCCAGAGTTTTAATGCTTCCGGGTTATCTTTATAATCGTCCCAATCATCACCAAGGAAAGATTTTAGGTTTTTTAGATCCAAACCCCGTTTTTTGATTTCTCCAAAAGGCGGAACTTGGGAAAATTGGGAAACTTGTTGGGTATTATTGGCAGTAAGTTTCCCTTTTTTCCCAATTTCCGGGTTTTGGTAAGTTTGAAAAACTGTTTTCCAGGTCATGGTTACTCTCCATTACTTTTTACTCATTTCAAACTTGGATTGACTAAAAAATGTGTCGTTGGTTTGTGGGTTGAGCTATCCACCCTTTGTTTTAAAATATTTCGGTCAATCAATGCCCTTGTGGCGCAAACCAGTCGATCTTTTACGCCTAATTTTCGATGACGCATCGCATAAGTAATTTCTGTTTGTGTGAATGAAGGGTTGTTTTGCTCCATGATCCAGCCAAACAACTCTTTGGCATCTTGTAGGCTTTGATTGGTGCCTATCAGGTTATAAGCGGCTATTGTGTGCTTAGTTAACAAGGCAGCTATTTCTAGAGCGCCTGCCATTGATTCGGCGGAAATAATAGTATTTCCATTACTACTATTGCCATCACCATGCCAAGCGCTCGTTTCAGTCGTCTTAACCACATGCAAAATCGCTGCTATGCGCAGCGCAAAGCCGCATATCTTTCCTGCCCATCCTTGCAGAGTATAAAAAGCCCCATTGGGTCTAAGTTGGCGCTCATTTTCACGCTGAAAGTCTTTCCAATCTGCCAATGCTTCTGGTGATAGGGTTAAAACTACTTTTTCTTGTGGTCGTTTTTGTTGTTTTTGTTTTGCCAAGGTTGTTTCTAACAAGGTCTTGATGGTTTGCTGATATTCCTCGACAACTTCTTTGGGGATTGAGGGAGTATTGTGAGTGCGGTAGCCTAGTTTGCTTTTGGGGAGTAAATATAAAAATCGCTCTAAAAACCCATTACCAACGTAGGCTCTCTTCTCGCCCATTTTTTGAATAACCGGAGGCTGTACGGTTAAAACAATTGTTAGCAGTGGGTTTAGATCAAAATTTTTATCTTTGCGCCTGATTTTGACATCGCCACCATCGATGCCTTTTAACAAGATATCAATGTTGGCTGAACCACCAGTGTATAAACCAGAGAGGACTTCGGTAATGCCGCCTTCATCAGAGAAGATACCAAGATAATTATTTTGCTCATATACTTTGGCTGCCAATTCTTCAGGAGTTGCATCGGTAATAAACAAACATGGCAAAGTAGCTGCTTCGATCAATGAGGCTTCCTTTTCGGCAATTTCTCGGATTAATTTTTCTTGTTCTGTTGGGCTCTCTTCTTTGGCAGCTTTACTACGCAATGCTTCAATGATTTTTTCGTGACACTTATATTCCGAACGTTCTTTTTTAATTTGCGGCTCTAAAATCTCCCTTTGCTCTTTTTCCCAAGCAGAAAGGGGTGCAACACAACTGCGCAGCACTAAGGTTTTGTTATTGGCTGGAGGCAGTCCAATTATGCAATATAGATTGGTTGATTCTAGCCAACCATCTTTAGGGCTAACAACGTAAAGTCTGGAAATTATCGATGCGACGACACCTAAAACTGTTATAACCGACAATGATTCTGGTGTTTCGCTAGTAAGCGCCAAAGCGGCAGCAAATTTATTCAATGGAGCAGGCAGAAGCGTGGCTGGTATCTCAGGTGTTTCTATCTCATCAAATAAGATCGGTTCCTCCCAAAATGGCCCGTTATTAGTGGTTACATTGCTAGTAGCTACATTACTAACGATTCCTCTAGCTTCAGGTTTGACCAAAGAAGGTGGAATACTCGAATCAGATGCAGAAGGATTAATTGCATCCCAACCGGAGATCGGTTGTAGATGTTCAATTATTTCTTGATTGGTTTGATCAGTTACAAACTTATTCATTGTGCGCCACCTAATTAGCCCTCGTTGTACACGTAAAGTTTTTTATATCCATGCCACCTATTGTCCGATAAAGCCGGTAAAAAGTGCTTTACTAATGAAAAAATATTTTCAGTTTTTTTAAATCGCATAAATCATGTGAATTACATTAAAATCATGGCTTTATGAACGCGCCACCATTGTCAATGTGCTTTTTATGCTTCTTTTGCGGTAAAGAATTCTTTACCAGCTTAAAAATCGGTAACTTATTTATAATTACTTTATAACTGCCAAATCGCACCGGATAGCTGCAGTTGCGCCAAGTATTTTTTGTGTGTTAATTGCTTTTCTCAGCGAAATTTTAGTCTGTTTTAAACGGATTTTTATTTATCACATCTAACCTATGTTAACTCTTTATGTGTAAAAAAATTTTCCCATCCTTTAAATATTTTTTACGCCCTGTTTTTTTGGCACGAACATATGCTAACTCTTTTGGTGTAAAAATTTTTTTACAAATGAAAATATTTTTTATCGCCCACCTTTTTATATGATGTTGATATTTAAGGAATAAATTTCTTCTTACGCCTATGCGATATCTTTTACCTGTAAAGATTTTTTTACCAACAAAAATAACCAGCAATCATTTCTTCGTCTTACTTACTACAAAAAGAGCGCGGCACTTAAACATGATCGGTAAACAATTCGTGAAAATATAATGTTGAAAGGATTTTTTTGTTTGATGCTTAATCAGAAATAATCTGGTTGAATAACTGCAACAATGGTTTTTATTATAAACACCAAAACGACTTCAATATTTTTTTAATCATCGCTTGCTAATTGTAATAAAATCTTAGGCCGCTCATCTCGAATGGTATTATAAAAAATTTTAGGCAACGATTTTTTGACCAAAACCACTCAGGAAATTATCAGCGGTTGCTTTAAGGAAACAAGATTTGCAGCGAATTAAATGCCAGGATTGTATGTTGATGATGATTTTTGAGACCCACACCCCTCGTTACATGTAACTTTTATAGGTATCATGCTGATTTTTAAAACGGATATACCCGGTTTTAAATTTCTAATTTTAAAATGACTTATTTGCATAGGCACTAAACAGGGCATGCACCTGCACTATTTAGTGCCTAGCGTTTTTTTTACCCAAATATCCTAAAAATAGGACCTAAATGTGGCACTTTATGAAAATTTAGCGCACACATACCAGCAGCATCTAAGCATGCACTAGTTATTATTAAAATTATGATATGTATGCAGTACTTTGATGTTTAACATCCGGCGTTGGTTTTTCTGAAACCGCAGCGTAAATTTTTGGCCTATTTTATTTCTTTTTTACATGATGCATTTTGCATAACGTATCAATTTTTTCGTGCTGCATTTTGCGGCATTATGATGTAAAATGCAGCAAATGTGGCTTTATTTTGTTATATATCAATCTGTTATATTTTGCATCAAAATGATGCATTTTAGCAAATTCAGAAAATCAATAATCACAAAAAATATATTTAAAATCAATATGGTAAAGTAAAAGCCGTATGTGGCGTGGTGTGTGGCCACTGAGTGAGTTTATTTTCTGCTACAATTAACATACGGATGCTCTTGGGTATCCATTATTTATATCTATTTATTGGATCTTGTTTTAATAAGCCATAAAGTATCAATAGAACAGTTTGCTGTAATTCTGGAGAAAAGCCATGTTAAATATAATGAGAATTATTCATGCACTGATATGTGTTTGTGCCACGTTAGGCGCATTTAGTTCTAGCCTTTGTTATGCTACATCCGAAACAATAGCTATTCAATGCAGCGAATCTGCCGAAACAGCCTCTTGGCACAACTACGAAGGGGAAAAAGGCACCCAATACTCTCTTACTACTCAGGGAATAAAAGTAGCAGGAATACCAAATCTTGTCCTATATTGGACTAACGATATGAGGAATTTATCACATTACGATGATATACATGTGGATGCCAAATGTACGTCTCCAGAAGGTCACGAATATTGGGTAAGTATGTGGGGTCCAGGAAAAACTTGTCCTTGTAAAAAAGGTGAAAGCTTATCTATTATAATGCTTCACCCAAATGACCCAGATCCCAATAAATACCTCTATGTGGCAACATTAACAACAACCCATGACGACTAATCGAGAGAATTATAACGTCCGTAACATTTCGTATTTTATAATTTAATTGATCACAATTTCCTTAAGCGATAAATCTCTAACCATACATGTGTAGGCGCAAGTTGGACGATGGTAGATGCATTATATATAATGCATAGGACCTTTGTATTTCTTAGAGGCAAATAATTTAAAGCAGACATTAATATGTCCAATCCCCCGTTACATAGTTTGGTAACTAGCAATCCTCTAGTTGAATCAGGAGATCGCAGAATCATTTTTGTTGTGGGCGAGGAACATGGTCTATATAAGGCTATAGAGTCTGATTGGCTAGTTCGTTTACGCGAACTAATAAAACCACAAATTCTATTAGTACGGGAGGGTACAGAATCTGAAGCAAGATCTACACCACCATACCTCCACCGGATTTCGATGTCACCGTAGCGGGGATAGAGGAGCAAGATCTGGATTTGGATATAGATAACCGTATTTTAGCATACTTACTACAACATAATAGCGTACCTTCTCCAGTACGAGATAGGTTCAGGGGGTTTGCTAAACTCTCAAAAGACGGTAGACTCAGTATGATACAAAACCTTGAATCGCAGTGCGAGAATAAATGGAAAAATGATCACGAGTCAAGGCACCAATTAGAAGAAGAATATAGAGTTCCCAAAGAGGCAACTGAGCAACTAGATAATGCTATACAAGACAGCTTTGCCACTTGGAAGTTTTTTGTTTTGGCAAATTGTGACAAGCGTTTAACTTTGAACCAAGACTGGTATGATCGTCTAGTACGATTAGCTCATGACCACCCCGATAGAGATTTCTTGGTGGTACTAGGCGCAGCGCATCTAGGAACTGTTAGAACAGCCACTGGTACATATCCTGGCATTCTTAAATTGCTCATAGACAAACCGGGACCATTTAACTCTATTGGTTGGGCATGGACTCATAACCCAGAAACCCCATTTATCGATGATTTTCTTCGTAATCCCGATTCTACTAAGTATAGCATCTGTAATTGTGGTAGTAATAACACCATTACTACTCGCGACATTCCTATGGTTCCAGAAGTATCAACTCCAACCGATAGTAAACAAGGCTGTAATGTAACGTAACTTTTAAAACTCACGATGAGTTTTTTTGCACCTTTTTTGTAGAACTTACTGTGGCGATTGACACGAAAACATCAATGCGAATTCTGTGAGAAAAGCTGACCACGGCTTATAGTGCTAATGGACAGAGCCCCAAAGCAGGTGTTTGCGGCATCAACCTTAAATTTTATGAAAGCCATACTGGTATTGGAAACAAAAGAAATTTTATATGGGGAAGGTGTTGGTGTTTCTGGAATAACTTGTGGCGAAATAATATTCAATACAGGAATGACCGGATACCAAGAAATACTCACCGACCCATCATACAAAAACCAAATCATTAATTTTACTTATCCTCATATAGGTAATGTAGGTGTTAATAGAGAAGATTTTGAATCTGATCGAGTGTGGGCGACGGGAATAATTGTTAAAGAGTTATCCGCTTATGCCAGTAATTGGCAAGCAGAAGATACACTGCAAAAATTTCTACATGAACACAGGGTGGTTGGCATTCAAGGTGTTGATACTAGATATCTTACAAGACAGATTAGGGATCGTGGCTATTTAAAGGCTGTAATAATGGCGGGAAAGATAAATAAGAGGAAGGCATTAGAGGCTCTTAATAATTTTACCGGATTAAAAGGATCATATTTGATCGGGGATGTTGGGGTACAAACCGTAACACGCTTGAAAAAACAAAATAAAAAAACAAATTATAATGTTGCCGTTGTAGATTTTGGAGTCAAAAGAAGCATTTTGAATCTTTTGGAAAGACTGGGATGTAATATCACCTTATTTCCATACAATAGTTCATTCGATAGTATAGTGGCTTTTAAACCCGATGGAGTATTTTTGTCTAATGGTCCTGGGGATCCAGAAGCTTGTTTTAATGAAATCGAGATGATTAAAAAGTTGATTAATAGTGGCATACCAATTTTTGGTATCTGTTTAGGATTTCAATTATTAGCCTTGGCTTTAGGTGCAAAAACCCAAAAAATGTCTTTTGGCCACCATGGTATCAATCATCCTATTCAAGATAACAATTCAAACCAGGTTTTAATTACAAGCCAAAATCATGAGTTTGTTGTAGCCAAGCAATCATTACCAAGCACAATCATACCCACACACTATTCTTTGTTCGATGGTTCTCTTCAGGGGTTTGTTCATAAATATCTGCCAATATTTGCATTACAGGGGCATCCAGAAGCTGGGCCAGGGCCGTCAGATGCTAAAAAGCTATTTCAAAATTTTATTGTAAATATCGAAACTTATAGAAACTCCAAAAGACCATAAAGTCATTAGTATAAATAAAACTTTTGGCAAAAAGATTGGGTTTTACAAAAGAAGTTATGTTAAAAAAGAATCGCATAAAAAGTGTATTTATTATTGGTTCTGGACCTATTACTATTGGTCAGGCTTGTGAGTTTGATTATTCTGGAACCCAGGCGTGTAAAGCATTAAAGGGTGCTGGATATAAAGTGATTTTGTTGAATTCTAATCCCGCCACCATAATGACAGATCCAGAAATAGCCGATTCTGTTTATATTGATTCTATAAACTGGCAAACCATTGATAAAATACTAGACAAAGAAAAACCAGATGCTTTATTGCCCACTATGGGAGGACAAACTGCTTTAAACTGCGCAGTAGAGCTTGATAAGAGGGGGATACTAGCAAAGCATAATGTTAGCTTAATAGGAGCAAATAGAAGCGTAATTGAAAAAGCAGAGTCCAGGGATCAATTTCGACGAGCAATGTTGCATATTGGATTGGATATTCCAAAAGCATATATTGCAGGCAATATTAAAGAAGCTAAAAAACATCAAAAGCGCATTGGTTTTCCTATCATTATAAGGCCATCTTATACTTTGGGTGGGAGTGGTGGCGGCATTGCTTTCAATGAAAGAGAATTTTTGGAGATTTGTCACCGTGGTTTTATTGAATCAGCCACACATGAAATCCTGCTTGAAGAATCGCTGTTAGGATGGAAAGAGTTCGAATTAGAAGTTGTTAGAGATAAAAACGATAATTGTATTGTCGTGTGTAGCATTGAAAATATTGACCCCATGGGCATCCATACGGGGGATTCAATTACAGTAGCACCAGCTCAAACTTTAACTGACAAGCAATATCAAAGAATGCGTGACGCCGCTATTTTAGTGCTCAAAGAAATAGGGGTTGAGACTGGTGGGGCAAACGTACAGTTTGCAGTAGATCCAAAAACTGGCAGGCAAGTTGTTATAGAGATGAATCCCAGGGTGTCTCGTTCTTCAGCCCTGGCTTCCAAAGCAACAGGTTTTCCGATTGCTAAGGTTGCAGCTTTACTTGCTGTCGGTTTCACTTTAGATCAACTAAAAAATGATATTACTGGAGGAGTCATACCCACATCTTTTGAGTCAACAATTGATTATGTAGTAACAAAAATACCCAGATTTAATTTTGAAAAGTTTCCTGAACATGATGGTATTTTAACGACCCAAATGAAATCAGTGGGGGAAGTGATGGCGATAGGGAGAACGTTTCAAGCTTCCTTACAAAAAGCACTTAGTAGTTTAGAGGTTGGGATTAGTGGTTTTGGTTACGACAAAAATTTTAAGTCAGCACCTGATGCAAGATCAATTAAAAACCAGTTAAAAAATCCGGGGCCATTGCGCATATTGTTTATTACTGAGGCTTTTAAACTTGGTTTCACTGTTGAGGAAGTTTATAAAATAACAGCAATTGATCCATGGTTTCTTTATCATATTAGTGAGCTAATAAAGCTTGAGAGAGAAATTAACACCTCCAACTTTAACCATATAACTAAAGCACAATTAATATATTGGAAACAACAAGGGTTTTCTGATCTGCGTCTGGCTGAATTGTTGCAAGTAACAGGAGCTGCAATACGTAAAAAAAGAACAAGGTTTAATATAAAACCCGTATATAAAAGAATTGATAGTTGCGCAGCTGAATTCCCCGCTGTTACTCCTTATTTATACTCGTCTTACGATTATGAATGTGAATCTATCCCTTCTACAAATAACAAAAAAGTTATTATTTTAGGTGGTGGTCCCAACAGAATTGGTCAGGGGATAGAGTTTGATTATTGTTGTGTGAAAGCTCTACAAGCATTGAAAAATGCTGGTTTTGAATCAATCATGATAAATTGTAATCCTGAAACTGTTTCTACAGATTATGATATAGCTGACCGATTATATTTTGAACCATTAACCCTAGAATCTGTTTTAGATATAGTAGAATTGGAAAAACCACTGGGAGTGATTTTGCAATTTGGTGGGCAAACACCGTTAAAACTCGCACGACATTTACATGAAGCAAAAGTTAAAATCCTGGGGACAAGTTTTGAAACCATAGATCTTACAGAAAATAGAAGAAGGTTTTCGGATGTTATTAAGCAGTTGCAATTAAAACAACCAAAAAATTCTTTTGCTCATTCTTTGGAAGAGGCAAAAAATGGCACTAAAAACATTGGTTTTCCTTTAATAGTTAGGCCATCTTACGTATTAGGTGGTAGTGCTGTGAAAATTATCTATAGCCAAAAGGAACTAACCAAAGCTTGGCAAACTATTCGAAAAGCTGGAGAAGGGGCTGTTTTATTAGAGGAATACTTAGAAAATGCTACAGAGGTTGATGTTGATGCTATTTGCGATAAAACTGGTAAGTTTATTATAGCTGGTATTATGGAACACATTGAGCCTGCCGGCATTCATTCTGGAGATTCGTCGTGCGTACTACCACCCGTTACTTTAAGCAAACAAATAATTGTAGTTATAGAAAATTATACATCTAAAATTATTAAACACCTTAAGCCAGTAGGATTTATCAATATTCAATTTGCTGTATACAAAAACGAGGTGTATGTCTTAGAGGTAAATCCAAGGGCTTCTAGGACCATTCCATTTGTATCTAAGGCTTGTCATATGCCTTATGTTGAAATAGCAACGAAATGTTTGTTGGGAATAAATCTATCAGAACAAAAAATCGATCATATTAATATTCGCTCAAAACCATATTATTGTGTAAAACATGCAATAATTCCGTTTAATAAATTCCCTGGGGCTATTGTCAGGTTAGGCCCAGAAATGCGTTCAACTGGCGAAGTTATGGGAACAGATATTAGTTTTTTAAAAGCCTACAAAAAGTCTCATGAAAGCTTAAATAAGATAAATACACTAAACAGCATTAACGTCTTTATAGAGTGTTCTTTAGGAGAGATAAACAGCATTATTGGCCTGCTAAAGCTTCTGCAAAATGATTCAATGCGAAAATTTAATATATATTGTTCTTCTTTTTTAGCAAAAACATTAAAAAAAGAAGGGTTGCAAATATGTGTCGTTAATAAGGGAGGCAGATTACAACCTCTATTTAGAAAAAACTTTTTCAATATGGTTATTATAACGCAAAATGAAAACTCTTCAGAATATGCAATAAGAGAACTCTCCAAAAACATGGGTGGTAATGATATTGCTTATGCATTAACTATCAACACGGCTAGAGTTATGTTGAGTGCGTTATTAGATTCCGGTGTGTATAAAACGTTTTCCACGAAAGAATGGCGAAATTATCTGTGTTAATTGGAATTCTTTGGAAATCAATAGCTTTTGATTGGGTTGTCGAAAAGTTAGTGCGATATGAAGATAACCGGTTCACTAAGAATTTCTGAAATAATTACTACCTTTATGGCGTATATATTGTAGAATAACACTATAAGTTTAACAAAATGAATGAGAGGCAATTGATATGGTCAAAAAAAATTCTTATTATCTTATTTTTATTTCATTAATGATGTTTTGTATTGCGCCCCCAGTTTTTGCAGGATTTGAAGTTGAAGTGGTTAATAAATCTGATGTGGAATATGATGTTGACCTTGTTATAGCAGCGGTAGGGTTTGATGCTATGTATGGAAGAATCTCATTGGGTACAATTGCACCAGGCCGAAACCAAACCTTTACCTGCCCATATACAGCTCCGCATTATCCGCTTACATTTACAAACATGTCATCATTGGATGAATGTAATTTGGATATGACAGTTTTTGCTACCCCGCGCCAAGAATTTAGAAGATTGGTGGTTGGTAATTTTAAAAACATAATACCATCTGATAAAGGAAGAGAAGCAGTATATGAAGAAGGGAAGAAAGTATTTCCTCCACGACCGTCCCCCGAATTGTCAATGCGCGGAATTAAGCCGCCTCAAACCATTAAAATAATAATAAAAGGAAGCAGTGATGACATTCATGATGGTGTGATTGAAGCGAAGTTTAATAGGCAACCATATGCGAGCAAATAGCAATGATTAATAAATTTAAATGTATATTATTAATATCAATTGGCGTTATCGCTTTTGTTTCATTCGAGTCTGCGTTTGCGGTTCGAGTTTCTTCAATACGAGAAATATCAGAAAGTGACACTAAAGGTCCAATACCTACTGAATATTTAACACCTGATGAATACCAAAGATTGCTTAAGTGTTTTTCTGATATTGATGCAATAGTGGAGCAGCTTAAACAGAAAAAAGATGAAGATCCGGAGAAGAAAAAGGCTGAGCCAGTAGTTTTAAAAGTTGGGTTTAATTATATGCCGCAATATGCAATATTTCTGAGTGGCCAATATGCTTATCCGGTTGGCGGAATTTGTCCTTCAAGTATTTTTGAAGAAGATGCATACGAAAGAATTTTGTCCGACAATAAGTTTCCATTCGATAGGTTTAGTACCGCTTACTTGTTAGAAGAAGGAGTCGAAGAGATTAAGAGAGGGGTGGTTTCCAGCCTGACATCCCTAATACTAACAGTGGGAGAGCAATATAAAGAAGTGCAAAAACATAGTAACACAGCAAAAAGTTGTTCAAACAATCCTGGGCAACTACAAAAATCTTTAACAATGCTAGATAAAGCATTGTCCGCAGCGCATCAACAGGCAAGAGAATACCTGAGTGGTTATGTTAGTAAAGTATTACCATTGGAACAACTACACTTATATGCCCATGAACAGGGCTACACAAAGGAAAAGCTGTCCGTAACAAGTTTCAAAAGCATAGACGATGTGATATACGCAATGTCGGCCATAAGAAAAGATCAGTATTTAGCATCAAGTCTAGAACCACTTATTCTTTCTTATGACGCCCAAATACAACCATTGCAAACAGTGAAGTTTTCAACACTATTTTGTCGTCATTGTGGAAGACATGCTGAAGATGCTTTAATATATGAGATACTACGAAATTTGGAAAAATATGACGAGATCCCAGAAGTGATAGAGATTTATGGCAATAAAGATCCATGCTTTCAATGCCAGATTAAATTGCAATGGCTAGCTGATAATTTAGCTGGAATGATTGAGAGCGCTAGATCTGACGGATTACCGCAGCTAATTATTTCTACAAAAGTTTCTGCAGAAGGCAAAGAGGAGATAGTGAAACTACCTCTTACAGCAGACAACAAAGGGAAGAGAGTGAAACTGGAGATAGTGTATTATTCAAAAAATGCATTTAAAGGGCCATGCTTCGTTGATCTATCTAAATTAGATATGAAGGCGCCAGAATCAAAGGAATTTGTAACGCGAACAGAATCAGAGAGATCAGAGACACTAGAGGAAAACCCAATCCTAAAGTTTAAATTTACAGAAGGCGCCAAAACGCAGCCTTCTATAAAAGAAGACAGCAAGGATTCGCAATTACCTACCACAGAGGTTACCAGTCCACCTACACAAGAAGGTGATGAAAATCAACAACCATCTCTAAAAAGACAGAAATCGTCGTCTAAGCTGGCTGCGGATGGTGAAGATTCACAACCGTCTTCGCAAGACATCTTTTGCGGCAGCTCATGGGGTAAAAACAGGCCATCTGAAAAAGAAGCAGAGCCACTTATTAGTGCGGTTATTCCTTGAGTTAGTTGCAATTCTTTTGTTACGGTTTTAACGCAATTTATGGTTAATGCTTTTTTTATTTTTATCAACAGATAAATAGTCAAGAATTAACCAGCGATAATCATCGTTACACTTAAGGCAGGGTTTAAATTGTAACTCACGAAGCAAGAGTTGCTTTTTCCAAGCAATAATGTCTTCCCAGGTTGTACTGGTTACGGACTTGAAATACGAACTTTCTTCTACGTCATTTGAACAGGCGAGAATTTTACCATCAGCCGTAACGAAGGTTACTGCAGCACAAATACCACAGCTAGATTTGATATTTTCTTCTTGCTGGTTTGTAATGCAGTTTCCACCACGATTGTGAGCGCGACGAATATAAATATCAAATCCCCAGGAATTTGCTAAGTCCGTTACTACAGGTAACTCAACCTGGTTCCCATTAAACAGCACAAAATTAAGTTGTACGCGTAGGCTAGGAGGTCGATTTAGAGCAAGATTTTGTAGATTACTATCTAGGGTACTTTTATGTCGCCCAGAACCAATAATTAAATTCAAAGATTTTGTGCTAACTCCTGAGTAACTAATTTGTAGCTGATCAATTCCTGCCGTAATCAACTCTTGTTGTCGTTGAGGAGTAAGCAAAATACCATTAGTTATTATGCATGAAGAAATATTACGGGTTTTTAGTTTGTGGATATATGTTGCCAAGTGTTTATTAAGCAGCGGCTCTCCCAAACCAGCAAACATCACAATTGCGTTATCAGGGAGTATTTTAAAAACAAGATTAAAAATTTCTGGCGTCATGGTTTTTGCCTGTCGATGAAGCTTGGTTCTGGGGCAAAATGAGCAGGCAATATTACAAGCAGATGCGGCTGCGTATTCTTACGAAAGTGAACACCAATTATTACGAACGTGAACAGTAACTTTT
>CAZMGW010000035.1:0-13790 GCA_964565935.1 uncultured Coxiellaceae bacterium | reverse complement strand
GATTTTATTGGAGCTGGCGATGGGATTCGAACCCGCGACCTGCTGATTACAAATCAGCTGCTCTGCCAACTGAGCTACGCCAGCCTTAAAACAATATTCGCAACAAATTACTGTGTTTCCTGTATTCTATTGAAAATTATCTAAAAAACCCATATTAACTTTATAGTTAACCGCTCGGCTAACATCTAACACCCATTAATTGCGCCAGAAAATAGCTGCCCTACACTACATCACACTTAAAACGGCACTGGCATCTAATTTGTAGACCAGATGTAAAATAAGAAAGGTTTGACCTATATGGCTCCCCAGGAAGGGATTGAACCTCCGACCAAGTGATTAACAGTCACCTGCTCTACCGCTGAGCTACTGGGGAACAACAAGATGCATATAGTAGTGTTACATTATACACTCGTCAAGAGCAGTCTGTTACTTTTCTGTAGAATCAGCTGGGGCTTTAGCAGGCTCCTGGGATTTTGCCACAACACCGACTGCCCCTTTTCGCTTGGCTATCTCTTGATGCAGCGTTCCCAGCATGTTGCTTATTTTTGCTATTGTGTCCGCCTGTTTAGCATGGCCTTCTGCCAAATCTTTAGCAAACTTACTGAGTTCAGACAAACAATATGCAACAGGATCATCTTTACTGGCTTCTGGAATTACCACCGGACTAATCATTGATTTGACGTCGCCAATAATTTTTTGTAGGTCAAATTTTCCAGCAATCTTTGATAAATCATCCATATAACCCTCCATTTATGTTAAAAAACCATTATCTAAGTGTAAGATTAGTAATCGATTTTATGATTATAATAAAAAAAGTCAGGCATTCCAAGTTATACCTGATCAAATTTAAAATTCATGCATACAGTGTTTAATGTGGCTTTTTATAACAAATATGCTTAAATTAATACCATGAAAATCATCATTTTTGATCTTGGCAGAGTTTTAATTAAATGGGATCCGGATGTTGTTTACAAAAAATATTTTGCTAATGACTTGGCTAAAATATCTCGTTTTTATGAAGAAACCAACATTTGGAAAACAAATGCAGAAATGGACTGTGGTCGATCTTTCCACGAAGCATTAACCGAATTATCTAGCAAATTTCCAAGCTATCGCGAACCAATTCATCTTTGGCAGAGCCAGTGGTTAGAAATGATCGGCGGCCCCATTGAAGATAGCGTAAAAATATTGAAATCGCTACATGCTCAAGGCTACCCTCTATACGCGCTAACAAACTGGGCAAAAGAAACATTTTTTCCGCATATACGCCATAACCCCACTTACACTTTTCTCAATAATTTCAATGACATCATTGTTTCAGGGGTAGAACGAATAATTAAACCAAATCCAGAGATTTATAAGCTTCTTTTACAGAGACACCAATTAAATCCAAAAAATTGCATCTTTATAGACGACAGCCAAGACAATCTGGTTCCAGCACAAAACTTGGGAATGGCCACGATAAAATTCACATCACCCGCACAACTGATTAAAGAGCTAGAATCACATAGTGTTTCAGTAATACGGTTCTAATTTTTTGCTAAGCAACTACAAATCAATCGCCTTAACAACCTCCTCAAGCAACCCTGCGTTTTCGCTATCAAACCACTGTACTTCTGGCCAGCTTCGCAACCAAGTCATCTGGCGCTTAGCAAGCTGTCGTGTTGCAATTGGAATTTGTTCTAACATTTGCTCATGGGTAACCTGCCCTGCTAAATACTGCCACACCTGGCGATAGCCAACCATTCTTATTGAAGGTAAGTCAGGGTGTAAATCACCTCGTTTGTATAACCCTTCTATCTCCTCGATCAATCCCAAACGCAGCATCTCTTTAAATCGCCTATTGATTCTATCCTCAAGATAAGTCCGGTTTAAGGGCGCTACTGCAATATTTGTGGTTTTATATGGCAACGTTTGCGGGGGAGAAATATCTTGCAGTTCACTTAAGCTTTTCCCGGTAAGCTCAAAAACCTCAAGTGCGCGCTGAATTCTTTGGCTATCAGCTGGCTTAACAAGCGCCGCGGTTTGCGGATCCATCTTCTGTAACTGCAGATAAAGCGCCTCCACCCCCAATTCTTCCATTTGTGCCGCCATTGCAGTACGAATTTCTTTATTGGCTTGGGGTAAGCTTGAGATACCTTGTTGCAACACCCTAAAATAAAGCATCGTACCACCAACTAACAAAGGAATTTTTCCTTGAGCAAAAATCTTTTCAATTTCCGTAATAGCATCTCGGCGAAATTGCCCAGCAGAGTACGCCTCAGCAGGATCACAAATGTTAATTAAACAATGGGGTGTGATTTTCAACTCTGCGGAGGTGGGTTTAGCTGTTCCTATGTCCATACCACGATAAATCATTCCTGAATCGACGCTGATAATCTCAAAAGGAAAAAACCGAGTAAGTTCAATTGCGAGCGCAGTTTTACCCGCTGCTGTTGGGCCCATTAAACAGAAAATCTGGTTTAGCGTAGATGACATGAGCGCGCTCTCTCATAACGGTAAAACATCTATTTTTCAAGCATAACCCAAGCACCATACCAATCTGCCGGGGGATTTGCAATAAACGTCTCACAACGCTTAACAAACACTTTTATCACCCGATCTTCTGGATATTTTTTATCTAAGGCATTAAAAAGATCTATTGCTGTTTGCCACCTTCCTTTTTCATACTGGTAAAAAGCAGCAAAAAAATCTCGATTATATTGTTCCAAACCCAAGTTGGGCTCCACCGCCCACCCTAAAAGCTCATAAATGTAAACACTCTGTGTTTTTCCTTTAACAGCCACCTTATCTAACAAACGAAATTTGAACTTATTTTTTACTTGATTATAAGTAAACTCGCTGACAATAACAGAAGTTCCATATATTTTATTCAACCCCTCCAAACGACTTGCAAGATTAACGTGATCGCCTAATGCAGTATAATTTAACCTATCATCAGAGCCAACATTACCAACAACCATTTCTCCAGTATTAACACCGATACGCGTCACCATCATCGGTTTATTCTCTGCTCGCCAATCTTCGTTTAATTGTTTTAACGCGTCTTGTATTTGTAGTACAGCCTCACAAGCATGTAGCGCATGCTCCGAATCATCCGTTGGCGCTCCCCAAAAAGCCATTACACTATCACCCATATACTTGTCGACGGTACCATACATCTCAATAATAACTTTGGTTATTACTTGAAAATATCTAGACAAATATTGCATCAGCTCTTGCGGATCAAGGCTTTCAGATAATTGGGTAAAATCTTGAATGTCTGTAAAAATCAAGGTTAGTTCTTTTGTCTCGCCACCAAACACGGCCACTTTATCACTAGCAATTAACTTCTTTACTAAGGCAATTGGCATATAACGCTGAAATGAATTTAAAGCATTTTTCATTTTTACAAAAGATTCTTCCACTTCAGCAATTTCAATAATATGCGAAAATTTTTCTTTCATCTCCACTAGTTTTAGATGGCAGATCGAATTAGCATCCTGAGCCAGCTTTTTGATAGGGCGGCTGAGACTTGCCGCAAAAACAGATGCCAAAATAATCCCAGCAATAAGCGCCATACCAACAAATATCAATGCAAACAAAACCCCCTTACGTAACGATGCCACTATATCATGCATTGGCGTTACTACAGCGACATACCATGGAGATTTGCTTCCTATGCCTGGTATTTTTTGATAGCTGGCAATATACTTGGTGTGATTAACTGAATAAACAAACGGGGATTGATGCGTTTGAAGATAAATTGCAAAAGATTTTTCCAACCATGGCTTTTTTAAATCTACAATTTTTGGTAATTCTTTGCCTTGAAACAGGTTTGCATCCAATCTATTTACCGATATGAGATTAGCAGTGCTATCAACCACAAATACAACACTGTGCTTGGTAACTTTAATATCATCGATATAATGGGAAATAGTTTCAGCTAACATATCCATACCAAAGACTCCCAGTAAATCACCCTTGGAATCATAAAATGGAAATGCTGCTGTAACACCAACTGGCTCTTCTTGATCGCTAGACTTAAGAAATTTATAAACGACCCAAACTAGATGTTTTGTAAGCTGGGCTTGCTGATACCAAGGTCTTAAGCGTGGATCATCTGTATCTGGAGGCAAGTCTTTGACAACAGATAACAATTTTCCTTGAGCATCAAAAAGCTTTTCTATGTGCACACTACCATTACGCTGGAAGGTCCGCTCTAGGAAATTTCCATCATTAAGCTTAATCAACCAACATGAATTACCATCTGTATCTGCCCAATATGCCCCACTTATATTTTTATCGTCGGCAGTAAGACTGTATAAAAACCTGGTAAATTGACTGGAATACTCAGGCTTGATAACGCCCCTATCAAGCATGTGAAAGGCAATAGACATTTTACTGTTTAATGGCTCGAAATATCCACCAACTTGCGCGCTTACCGTGTTACTAGCGAACTTTAAATAATAATTTGCCGCGGTAACTAAAACTGAATCTAAGGCATAATAATTGATGCTGATGATAAAAAGAGAAACCCCAATCAGCAAAGTAAGCACCATACTAAGGATGCTTATACGTATACTAACTCTTATTGGGGAGCGTATTAGAAAAAATTTTTTCCCTGTTATAGAAAACATATAGCGTAACATATGGTCCATTCAAAACCTTATGTCCTAATCCCACGGTATTACACAGGAAACGGCCGTCATAGCTAAAATTATCTCGCTTTTAATTTTGGCTAGATGATGCTTTAAACTCTAGTAAAAATTTATGCCTCGACTGCCTCTTTCATACTTAATCGTACTTTACCCATACGATCCACTTCAATGACTTTAACTTTTACTTCCTGCCCTTCCTTCAAATAGTCGTGTACATCATTAACACGCTGGTTGGCAATCTGAGAGATGTGGACCAAACCATCTTTATTAGGAAGAAAAGAAACAACCGCACCAAAGTCCATTATTCTTGTAACTTTTCCGGCATAGATTTTACCAACCTCAGCTTCAGCAGTTATAGCCTGAATACGGCGTATAGCTTCCGCGGCAGCCTCTTTATCAGCCGATGCAACCATAACGGTACCATCATCTTTTATGTCAATCATAGCGCCGGTTTCTTCAACAAGGCCGCGAATTGTAACACCACCCTTACCGATAACATCACGAATCTTATCTGGGTTAATGTGTATCGTAGTAATGCGTGGGGCAAAATCAGAGATATGTTCACGAGGAGCGGCAATTTTTGCATGCATTAAATTAAAAATATGAATACGTGCCTCTTTTGCCTGCGCCAGAGCAATACGCATAATCTCTTCGGTTATGCCATCAATTTTGATATCCATCTGGAGAGCAGTAATACCTTCAGCAGTACCGGCAACTTTAAAATCCATATCACCAAGATGATCCTCGTCACCCAAAATATCAGTCAAAACCGCAAAACGCTCGCCCTCTTTTATTAAACCCATAGCAATACCAGCAACTGGGGATTTAATTGGCACACCAGCGTCCATTAACGACAAACTAGCACCACATACTGATGCCATTGAGCTTGATCCGTTTGATTCCGTAATCTCAGAAACAACACGAAGAACATATGGAAATTCTTCTTGAGTTGGAATTACCGCCTGTAAGGCACGTTTGGCTAAATTACCATGACCGATTTCACGACGCTTTGGACCAACCATCATGCCAACTTCACCCGTTGAATATGGAGGAAAATTGTAATGCAACATAAAACGCTCTTTGCTTTCCCCTGCTGGAACATCAATAATCTGCGCACTACCCTCAGTAGCCAGAGTGGTAACAACTATAGCTTGAGTTTCACCGCGAGTAAAAACAGCCGAACCATGAGCGCGAGGAAGCAATCCTAAACTAATATCAATTGGTCGCACAGTTTTCTTATCACGACCATCGATACGGGGAAGGTTATTTAAAATACGGCCACGTACAACTTGGCTCTCTATTTCAAATACAGCATTAGTAACTTGTTCTTTTGTCTTACTGCCACTTTCTGCAGTTACAAACTGGCTCACTGCGCGATCACGAATTGCACCTAACTTCGAATACCTAACTTGCTTGTCAGTAATTTCATAAGCCGCAACAATATCTGCTTCGAAATCTTTTTTGATTTGGGCAATTAGCTCATGCTGTGCCTCTGATGGCGTAAACTGCCATTTTTTTGCACCGACATCTTCAGCAAATTCTTTGATTGCCTCGATAGCCACTTGCATTTCTCTATGCCCGAACATTACTGCCCCAAGCATAATTTCTTCATTTAATTCATGAGCTTCGGATTCAACCATTAGAATTGCGTTTTTTGTGCCGGCAACAACCAAGTCCAATTCAGAAGTTTTTAATTGCTGGCTTGATGGATTAAGCAAATAATTGCCATTTTTATATCCCACTCTTGCTGCCGCAAGAGGACCATTGAATGGAATACCTGAAATTTCAAGTGCAGCAGCAGCACCAATCAATGCTAAAACATCTGAAGAAATTTCTGGATCAAGTGACATTAAAGTTGCAATCACTTGCACTTCATTCATAAATCCATCTGGAAATGACGGTCGCAGTGGTCTATCGATTAAACGTGAAATCAAAGTTTCTTGCGTACTTGGGCGACTTTCGCGTTTAATGAAGCCACCAGGTAACTTACCATTTGCATAATAACGTTCTTGATAGTTTACGGTTAAGGGAAAAAAATCACGGTTTGGAGCCACATCTTTTTTAGCGACCGCTGTTACTAAAATAACCGCATCGCCCATACTAACCATAACCGCACCAGTTGCCTGTCTTGCGATCGCGCCAGTCTCCAAGGTGACTATTTGTTCACCGTATTGAAAAGTTTTTTTGATATGTTTCATTAAAAATGATTTCCTATTTTATATACCACAAAAAAAAGTAATTCTTTGATCTTAATATTTTTTTTAACCTAGCCGCGTAAATTTAAACGAGAAATGACATTACGATATCTCATAATATCTTTTTCTTTCAAATAGCTAAGCAATTTGCGACGTAAATTAACTTTTCGAATTAATCCACGACGAGAATGGTGGTCTTTAGCGTGAGACTTAAAATGTTCAGTAAGATAGTTAATATCGTGGGTTAAAAGAGCAATTTGCACTTCTGGAGAACCAGTATCCCCATCAACCAACCCATATTCTTTAATAATTTTTGCCTTTACGGCGGGTGACAATGACATAAAACCTCTCTATATTTATTATAAAATGCGTAAGATTACGCTTAACTTCGCCAACCGCTGTCATTCGCAGAAGGCAGTATCGACAAACTAACACTTTTGGCTTGGAAATTCTATTAAATTATTCGCCATCGTTGCCAATTGCCTCAACTGGGCAATTAGATAGCGCTTGTTCACACAAAGCAATATCGTCTTGAGAGCTTGGCTGGGCTTTCACATAGACACCGCCATCTGGACTTTCGACAAAAAAATTACCTGCAATATCAACACATTGCCCACAGCTAATGCAATTAGTGTCAACATAATATTTACCAGCAACGTTTTTTGCCGCTTTTGCGCTTTTATCAGCCATATCTATCTCCTATGTTATTTGATGTCATTTGATTAAATCAATTTTTAATCTGTTAAAACTTACACATCCTTCTGGGATTAACTTTTCCATCGGACATAACTTCACCAACTCCTAAAAATTTACCATCTTTACTCTTCATTTTTACCCACCCAGAGTCTGGAGTATGAGGAATTACTAATGCATGCCCCTGATGCATATAATATAACATGTCTGGGTTCAAAGTTAAATCTGGCATACCAACCAACATCGACTCAATAGGTAACAAAAACTGATCTAGCGATTTATAGTCACTCTTTGCTGCAAGCTCTTGAAGCTTTTCCAATGTAACCATCTGTGTGGCTTGATATGGCCCAACAGCTAATCGCCTCAATTCAATCACATGAGCACCGCACCCCAAAATCTCACCGATATCTGCAACGACAGTACGCACATAGGTACCCTTACTACAATGCATTTCAAGTTTAACAAGATCATCGCTTAAATCCAACAATTGCAACATATGGATAGTAACCTCTCGCGGAGTACGCTCAACCTCTATCCCCTGACGAGCCAATTTATACAGCGGCTGGCCTTTGTGTTTAAGAGCAGAATACATCGGCGGAAGTTGCAAGATTTTACCGCGAAATTTCGGCAAAACCATCTCAATAGATTGAATATTAACGTTTTTTATTTCTCGTTTTTCAATAATTGGCCCTTCGCTATCAGCACTAGCGGTGATTTCACCTAATTTCCCAGTAACAACATATCGCTTATCAGATTCAAGCAAAAACTGAGAAAACTTGGTGGCTTCGCCAAAACAAATCGGCAGCATTCCAGTTGCGATTGGATCAAGACTGCCGGTATGACCAGCCTTGTTCGCCAAAAACAACTTTTTCACCAATTGCAATACTTCATTCGAAGTGACACCAATAGGCTTATCTAATAGCAAAATACCATTAACATTGCGTCTCATAAAAATATAACTATCCCCTTTGTCTCTCTTCATCTGCTGCAACAGCAGAATCGATCAATGCTGAAAGTCTTTGCCCACGTTTAATTGAATCGTCGTAGGCAAATCTAAGACGCGGAGTTAAACGCAAATTGAGGTTGTGCGCAAGAGCCTTACGCAAAAAACCAGCCGCTTGCTCTAACACCATTTTGGCTTCTTCGATTTTAGCATCATCAAAGATACTAAAAAAAACCTTAGCCACCGAAAGATCAGCTGAAACATCCACAGCAATAAGTGTAATTTGAGAAAATAGTGGCTGCTCAGGATGACGCAACAAAATATTTCCTAACTCATGTTGAATTTGCTCGCCAATGCGTTTTTTACGATTGTCGTTTACCATAATTTTTATTTCTCTAAAAACAAATAATTATATACCGCATCCATATTGCCCCCACCCCCTATTTTCTTCCAAGCATAAAGCCAACGTATTCATAGTTGTTTTACAAGGACCTGGCATAAGTCTTTCATTTGGTGAAGGTATAATAAACCTATCTATAGCCGCTCTTGCTAAATGCCCGCCTATCCATAAATCGTCTTCAAAAAAAGATCCTATTGGAGCACCGCTATAATCTAACAAAGATTCACTTTCTTCTCTTCTAAGGATAAATGACCAACATTCGCCCGTTCCAACGCAACTTTGTCATTTCCACAGGTTGTTGTTCCTGAGGATAAAACTTTTCTTTCCAGTGAAAAGTTTTTAAATATTTAGTAAATACCTCGGTAGCCCCCAAAAATTCCGGCTTATGTTTAAAATAATCTAAAGATAAAACTTTAGAAGAATTGTATTGGTAATATTTAACTGATCCAATCCATACTGGAAGATTTACATCGCTTAATTTAATGCCTGACTCCCATAAATACAAAGCTAAAATAACGCTATCTTGGCCGGTGTCTTTAGTTAACAACAATACTGGCGGCCTGTTATGGTAAAGTTGCGAGAAAATTGGCAAATGATATATGGCCGCAGAATCGAAGAACCCCTTAGCAATATTCAGGAGATCTATTTTTGCTGGCTGAACTTTCCAACCTTGTTTTACTAAATTCTGCTTAATTACCTCTACATCCCCTATCCACTTCACATTAAAAGCTTCAATTGCATGCCCTAACCTATTAAGACGATATAGAGGTACTGTTGTTGGTAACCGGCTTAAAGTGGTAGTTTGTTCAGGCCAAATTAAAGAATACTCAGCCACTTGTTTATGAAACTTTAGAATACCGCAAACAAACCAGGTTGCCATAAAAATACTTATCACAACCCAAAAAATCTCGCGCGCAGAAAAATGAAAGTGATGTCGACGTCTATAAGATGTTGTAGCCAATAAAACTATTGCTAAACCGATAAAAACACCACCCACAACATCGGTTAACCAATGCACCCCTAAGTACAAACGTGAAAAGGCCACTAAAACCACTAACACACCAGATATAATATACGGGTTAAGCCTGTTTTGTTTTTTTGATTCGCGCGCAATTATCACCGCTAAAAACCCATAAACCACAAAACTTAATGCTGTATGGGCGCTAGGAAAAGAGGATGTCGACTTTTCAAATGCCATGCTTAGGGCCTTATGAATGATACTAAATGATGAGAGATATTTGTCGACGATCAAGCTTAGCAGAGCATGAATACTCGTAAACGAGGAAATAGATTTTTCATAAATTGGTCTTGGTATATAAACCAAAATTTTGGCACCACCAATAGTAATAGCGCATAATATCAACACACCAAACCAATGCGCAGCAATATACCAATACCGTTTCCACAAAAGCCACATTAAAAATAGTCCGGATGAAATTGTCAGCATCGTAATATCACCCAGCGATGTCATTACCACAGATATATAGTCCAAACTTTTGACTCGCAAACTGCGTAACAAGTAATAAATTGGTTTATCTAAGTCAGTAAAAAAGCCTGCTGTTAAGACTTGATATAATGTGAAAAAATACAAAGAAAAGGCAAGGATGAAGGCAATTGCCAAAATCAACTGCTGGTGATTATCCGGCTTTCTTGGATCAGCCAAAACTTCCGTAATCCAACGCAAGATTTTATGCTTTTGACAATACTTCCACATTCGCGTCACACAGCGATCAAACGCCCTCCAAACCTGTTTAAAAAAGTGATGCGCAAACCAAACTATTACCCAAAGGGCGATCATTGATAAGAATACCCACAGAGTAAATTCGGCAGCCGCTTTTGGTGGCAATTCTAATGACAATGCTCCAAGTAATACGCCCGGAATAATATAGCCAACAGCCCAAATTGAAGCTGATGGTATAGCTGCGATAGAAAAACGTAAAAAAGGCATTTTAAGCATGCCCGCAATCAATGGGATTACAACGCGGACCACCATGACGAAACGACCAATAAACACACTTTTTCCACCATGAGCATGAAAATATTTCTCCCCTTGCGCTAAAAGCTTTGGCCACCTGACAAAAGGCCATATGCGATGAATACGACCTTGGAAATAAATTCCTATAAAATAACTAATATAGTCCCCTACGATTGCACCAGAAATTGCACATAAAAAAGTACTACCCAAAGGAATTACATTGGTACCTATCAAAAAGCCAATAGCCGGCATAATAATGGCACCTGGAAAAACCGCCCCAACCACCGCCAGCGTTTCAAGAAATACAATAAAAAAAGTGATAATACCAGAGCTATATGGATAAGCGCGGAAAAATTCAATAAGTGGCTGCAAGCTAAAATAATCGCTAAAATTCATAGACTAACCTGGATTTTGTTTTTCAAATTACTAGGGGCGTAAGCCTACTATATTAAGCATTCGTAAGCAATAGAATTGGAGCGAAAGCAAAGAACTTATAACTGGATAGCAGACGGCTATCTGCAAAATACCACAATAATTTTATCGACTTATTAGGCTCTTTCTTTGCAAATTTTTACGATAATCGAAATAAAGTTTTGCCACCCTCTTCCACATTACTCCAGGCTTACCATTACCAACCTTTTTATTATCCAGTTTAATAATAGGAAAAATTCCACGAGTAGAACTAGTTATCCAAATCTCATCTGCATTCCCCAATGCTTTACGTGAGATTTTTTTAGTTGAAAAAGATATTTGGTTTTGCCCAAGCAATCGTAAAACTATATCACGCGTAACTCCGCTCAAATTTTCTCGTGACAATGGCGGTGTAAAAATCTTATTTTTACTAACGACAAAGATGTTGCTGGACACCCCCTCAATTGCATAACCATCTCGAATTAAAATCCCTTCATCACAATCAGCACCGCGCACCTGATCATAAAGTAAAACGCTGGGCAATAATGAAGTTGATTTGATATGAGCGTATCGCCAGCGAGTATCTACTAACGTAATTGCACTCTTACCTCGACAGAGCACCTTAAAAGATAATGTTTGAATTGCTTGGAGGGCAGCAAAAATTGTCGGGCTTGAATTTTGAGAAAAGCAGAAGCTACGAGGCTTGGTCAGACCTCTTGTAATCTGCACATAAATTGAATAATCCCCACGAACTGCTCTATTTTTTTTTAACAACTCAAGCAAAGCATTTTCTAACAAAACAAAATCAACAGGCGCAGAAAGGCGGATTGCCTCTAAGCTATGTCCAAGACGAAGTAGATGTTCAGACAAATGAAAAGGCTTTCCCGCATAAACAGGTATAACCTCATAGACGCCATCACCAAATAGAAAGCCCCGGTCAAACACCGATATTTTGGCCTTTTCATCTGGCAAAAACCTGCCATTTAAATACACAATTGAAGTCGCCATCAATGCTTCGCTTATTAAAGTGTTTATCCAGCCCTACAGCACTACAAATAGACCTAAATTTATATCTAGCGTTGAAACAACATAAGAACATAGTCGTACAAAGAAAAAATAAAATTAGCACGATTATTGTCACGTAATGCTATCAAAGGTTTTGAAGCTATAATCTTTCCATCAAGTGCAATATTTAAGACACCATAACTCTTTCCTTTAACAATAGGCGCCTTTAACTGCTTACCAACATCTGCATTGGCTTTAACAGCAGAATGCTGCCCAACCGGCAAAGTAATATATAGATCGTTTTTTAATCCTAAAGCTGCGGTTTTTTCCTTACCCAACCATACACGCGGCGTAACTAAGCTAGTATTGGTAGCAAATAATTTCTTGGTTTCAAAGAAACGAAAACCATAATTCAACAATGCTGCGCTATATTTTGTCCTAGCTTCGTCGTTTTTTGCACCCAATACTACCGAAATCAAGCGCATATTATTCCGCACTGCGGATGCCGCCAAACAATATCCGGCTTCATCAGTATGCCCGGTTTTGATACCATCAACTGTAGAATCGCGCCACAACAAACGATTGCGGTTGGGCTGTTTAATGCCGTTATAAACGATCCATTTTTCCTTGAACCAAGGATAATATTCTGGAAAATTAGAAATCCAAGCTTGGGATAGAAGAGACAAATCTCGCGCCGTACTATAATGAGAATTATTCGGCAATCCATTACTGTCAGTAAAATTGGTGTTATTCATTCCCAAATTTCGTGCCGTCTGATTCATAAGATTAACAAAACTTTCCTCAGAACCAGCAAGATGTTCAGCCATAGATACCGTAGCATCATTACCAGAAGCAGTTACAATACCACTGATTAAATCTTGCACGGACACGCCTGAACCAACTTTTATAAACATTCGTGAACCACCAGTACGCCAAGCGTTTTCACTAATACTTACCATATCAGTAGGACGAATTCGCTCACTACGCAAAGCATCTGCTATTAAATACAAAGCCATCACCTTGGTTAAACTTGCTGGCGGTAAATGTTGATCCGCATTTTTTTCCGCAATAACATAGCCACTATTAGCATCAATTAAAATATATGCTTGAACATCAAAATCTGGTGGTGCTGGAACAAATCCTGGGGTTTTAACTATTTCTGCAGCTGGTTTTAAATCTGGTTGGGGTGTTGATTGCAGCTGTAAATTGTTAACCGATTGAGTTATGGTCTGAGTAGTTTCATGCAAACCAACCACTGGTTTAGCAGCAACTACGTTTTGCCAAAAACACATCAAACAAAAAACAACTAAAAATCTTATACTTATAAACGACTTAACTAGCATGAAGTTCCTCCGAATTATCAAAAGCTTGGTATTTTAAAATAGGGGGACATTCTAACATAGCAAATTTTAAATTCTAGCGAGAAAAAATCTTTCTAAAAATTTATGGTCTCAACATCAGAAAAGTAGAGTTAATCAATTTCCCCGTGGCAAGCCACGGGGTATTCAGAAGAGGCGCAATTGTTCAT
>CAZMGW010000034.1:0-13808 GCA_964565935.1 uncultured Coxiellaceae bacterium | reverse complement strand
TCAAAAACGTTCCGAAGGAACGTAATAGCTTTCTTGGGGTTCCCTTCACCACTTCGTGGTCGGTCACCCCAAGCTATAACTATGACTATTACTTCGTAATGTTTTGCACCTGCATCTTTATGATTTTTTTCTGCGCAAAGGCAAAACATTTATAGCGTAGAGTAATTTAACGAAACTTGTGGGTAACGATATGGCCTTAGGCTTGCGAAGCAAGCCGCAGGGCCGGGAACGATGTGCCCATAAAAACACAAGCTCCGAAGGAGCGAAATAGAATCATGAAAAATGGCTTTACTTTAATAGAATTATTAATAGTTATCGCGCTAATTGGCATTCTTGGTTCAATTGCTTATCCGCTATATGGAGAACATTTGACAAGAGTACGGCGCACTTATGCGGCAACTGCAATTGTGGATTTGGCGGGACGGATGGAGGAATATTACGTCTCAAAAAACACCTATAATGATGCAACCATAGAAAACTTGCGCGTTAACAATGCTCGTTATAAAAATTATTACCGCTTAGATATAACAGCAAAAGATGACGCTTATGTTTTACACGCCACCCCGCTTGGAAAACAAGCCGATTCTGATATTTTATGCGGCACTTTAACTATTGATCAAAATGGTAACAGGACAATCAGCGGCAGTGGAGCTATCGAGGAATGCTGGCATTAGATTTCTTTCTTGATAAAAATATCGATTATTAGCATGACCGCGCCGATGCATATTACTGAATCTGCCAAATTAAAAGCGGCGTAATGCCATTGCTTAAAATAAAAATCGAGGAAGTCTATTACGTGATGATAAACAATCCTATCGTATAAATTACCTAAAGTTCCGCCTAAAACCAAAGCTAATGCTATTTTGAGCCAAGCATGCTGTGTTTTTATTTTAAACTGCCAAATAATCAAGAAAACACTAACAGCTACTGCGATCCCAATAAACAACCACTCCTGCCAACCACTAGCTTTATTTAAAAAACCAAATGCAGCGCCAGTATTAAAGGTTAGAAACAAATTAAACATCGGCAGAACATTTATAGTCTGCTCAAACTGTAAATGTTGAAATACCAGGATTTTAGTAATGCGATCTAAGGCAAATGCCAAAACAGCGATAAAAATCCAGTAATAATTTTTTATAAAACTCATAACCATAAGCTTTCTAATTTAAAAATTGTGGGGTTGGCAATAAGCCGGGTTCTGTCGTGGACAACCATTTCTCTGGGATGTGTGTCACCACACACCTCAAGCGACCTACCCGAATCTTGAGTGTGGGCCACACTTGTAGAAGTTTTACCCTCTACCAAGATTCTTATTTGGTCTTGCTCCAAGAGGGGTTTACCGTGCCATTGTTGTTACCAACAATGCGGTGCGCTCTTACCGCACCTTTTCACCCTTACCCGACCCAAGAGCAAGCTCTAAGTCAGGCGGTATATTTTCTGTGGCACTTTCCGTGGGTTTGCACCCCCCAGACGTTATCTGGCTCTTTGCCCTATGGAGCCCGGACTTTCCTCCAGATCACTAGTGATCCAGCGATTGTCTAACCAACCCCATTCAAGAATAGCAGATATAGTAGAAATCTCACATCTTTTGCAAGAAAATTTTTTTATGATATAGTTACTTAGACTATGAATATTCTATAACTCACACCTCTATTCAACTTGGCTAACAGCCAACACCTGTTTTATTAACGGTTTTTTAGTGAGGCACAACGTGAACTCCATTTTTTCTCTACCAAACATCTTTTCTGAATTTAAGTGCTCAATAAGACTAGCCTTACCATTAATAGCGTCTGAAGTGATCTATGCTCTAAACGGCTTTATTGCAACGATCATGGTTGCGCACTTAGGCAAAGAGCAACTGGCTGCTAATGCGCTAGTATGGGAAATGCACATTGCAATGGCTTTGTTTTTCATCGGCATTCTTTGTTCTGTCAGCATAATGGTTGCCCAAAGTTTTGGTGCCAAGGACAATCACAGCATCAGCGTGTGCTTCAAACAGGGCTTAATTATGGCGCTTATATTTGCGCCTTTTATGATGCTCGCTATGTGGTTTGCCCCGGTTGTTTTAGTTTGGACTAAACAAGACCCGGTTATTATTGGCTATGCCACACCCTTTTTTCGGTCATTAATTTGGCCAATGCTACCTTTGAATATAATAGTTGTAATGCACCAATTTTTAATTGGCATTAACAAAACCCGAATAGTGATGCTAACAAGCATTTTAACGGTACCCATAGAAATATTCTTTTATTATGCTTTTTTATTCGGCAAATTTGGCATGCCGAAATCAGGACTCGCGGGTATCGGATACGGGCTTGCGGCCGCGTATTTCTTGGTGGCCCTATCTTTACTCTACTACATTAATTTCTCCAAGCACTTTAAAATTTATCATTTGTTTCATAAATGGTGGCTGGTTAATCGTAAAATTTTGCTTGAGCTCTTGCGCGTTGGTTTGCCACTGGGGTTTATATTTTGCGTTGAAGTCGCCTTATTTGCTGCTGTTGCAATTATGATGGGGCTTTTGAGCACAACCGCTTTAGCAGCCTATCAAATCGCCTATCAATACATGATGATTGCGTTAGTTATTATTTTTGCCCTAACACAAACCGTGACCGTGAGAATTGGTAATGAAGTAGGTAGAAATAATCGGGCCGCATTAAAATTGACAGCCATGGTTAATATGGGAATAGCTCTTGGCTTGATGCTGCCATTTAGCATTTTTTATATTACCTTCCCCCAACTGGCAATAAGCTTAGACATGGGCACACATACAGCTAATTTACAAGACCTGGTAAAAGAAGCATCAATATTTTTATCGATGGCCGGGGTTTTGATCTTAGTAGAGTGTTTGCGATTAATTAGCCTTGGCTCCCTAAGAGGACTAAAAGACACAAGATTCCCGATGTTTGTTAGCGTCTTGGGGTTTTGGTGTATTGCATTTCCGTGCGCTTATTTATTTGCATTCAAATTTAAATTTGGTGGCACAGGAATTTGGTGGGGGACAATTATCGGTCTTTTTATTGCCGGAGTGATACTTTTTACTCGGTTCAATCGCTTGGTTAAGCATATTGACTTGAAAGCGCTCGTAACAAGAGCGGAGTAATGCCACGCACTAAAATTTGTCCTACAAGTTGGTGACTCTTCATAGTATAATCATCTTCTATAAAACCCAAAAAGAACAAAGGTGAGTGACAGATGAAAAATACCGGGCGTATTTTGCTGAGTTTTTTCTTGCTTTCTGCCGTTATTCTAGGCTATTTTTTTTGGCGCAGCAACACCAACCACGAAACCTCTCAATACATTACCGACAAAATCCAATTAGGTAATATCACCCAAACAGTTTCCGCAAATGGCACTTTAAATCCCGTGGTTTTAGTTAATGTCGGCACTCAAGTTACAGGCAAAGTACAAAAAATTTATGCCGACTTTAACAATCGCGTCACATCTGGTCAGGTCCTATTAGAACTTGATCCCACCCTATTAAAAACCGAAGTTGCACAAAGTTTATCAGAGCTTAACAAGGCCCAAGCAACTCTAGATTTGGCTATTGCGAATGAAAATCGAGGTGAGCAGCTCCGCGAAAAAAACTATATTTCCAAACAAGATTTAGATCAATTGCTACAAGCGCGGAAATCAGCAGAAGCTGAGTTAGGATTAGCTCAAGCGAAGCTAGACGGGGATCGAGCCAATTTAGATTACGCAACAATTCGCTCGCCTGTTTCTGGGGTAATAGTTGATCGGCAGGTTGATGTTGGGCAAACAGTCACCGCTAGCTTTCAAACCCCCATTCTTTTTAAGATCGCCCAAGATCTTAGCGAAATGCAAATCGATTCTAGTTTTGCCGAGGCTGATATTGGCAACATTAAGCCAGGGCAAAAGGTATTTTTTACAGTTGATGCTTTTCCGCAACAAAGCTTTTCCGGTGTGGTTAAACAGATTCGTCTTGCGCCTACCATCCAACAAAATGTCGTAACTTACAACGTGGTTATTAATGTGGAAAATAAGGACGGAATTTTGTTACCGGGAATGACTGCGTATGTAAACATAAAAACGGCCGAACACAAAAACGTATTGTTAGTGCCAAATGCGGCGCTGCGCTTTAAACCAAAAGATGAAAAAACCAAAACCACCAAAACCACCACTGACAGCGAACCCTATAGAACAGGAACTGTGTACAAATTGGTAGAAAACAAGGTTGAACCAATATCTTTGCGTTTAGGCATAACCGATAGCAATTATACTGAGGTTTTTTCCGATAAACTTAAAGCGGGAGACATATTGATAGTTGGTTATACCCAAGAAAATCAAACCTCGACATCATCATTTCGCGTTAAGGTGTTTTAATGACTGATGCTTTTATCGAACTAAAAGATCTTAGCAAAAATTATTCAACTCCTGCCGGGAATTATCCTGTTCTCAAACATTTAAACCTATCCATTGCGCAAGGGGAATTTGTTGCTCTTATGGGCCCTTCTGGCTCTGGCAAATCCACCTTAATGAATATTCTTGGCTGTCTTGATCTTCCTTCTTCTGGCAGCTATTTCCTTGATGGCCACGATGTGAGCCTACTTGACTATGACCAGCAAGCAAGCATCCGCAATCGCATCATTGGTTTTATTTTTCAGGGATTCAATCTTCTTCCAAGAGCCACTTTAGAAAACAATGTGATGCTCCCTTTGATCTACGCGAGAACTAAAAAATCGGAGCGCCTCAGTCAAACAAGATCACTGCTCGAAAAAATGGGGCTTGGTCATCGTTGGTCGGCTATGCCCAACGAAATTTCTGGAGGGGAACAACAACGGGTTGCTATAGCCAGGGCTTTAGCAAACCATCCCAAGTTGATTTTAGCAGATGAACCAACTGGCAATCTTGACTCAGCCAACAGCAAAACAATTATGGAAATATTTACCGAGCTAAACAACAGCGGTATTACTATTTTTCTCGTAACTCATGAATCGAATATTGCTGCTTATGCCAAACGGCAAATTAAGCTTCTAGATGGCCGCATTGTTCATGATGAAATCACTAACGGAACAACACCATGATCGGCGCAACACTAACAGAAGTTTGGCAATCATTAATGGCTAATCGTTTGCGTACGTTTCTGACCATGCTGGGAATGGTCATTGGCGTCGGCGCAGTAGTGCTTATGATGGCGATTGGAGAAGGTGCTCAAGATTCTGTTAACCGAATGATTTCTTCTATGGGCAGCAATTTATTGGTCGTTTTATCTGGATCTACCACTAGCGGCGGCGGAATGCGAATGGGCACAGGAGCCTCACCTACTCTAACCAAAGAAGATGCCGAAGCTATTGCCGAATTACCATTAGTACTAGAAGTTTCCCCGGTTGTTTACGGAACTGCACAAATAGTTTCCGGACCAAATAACTGGTCAACCATAGTTTATGGTGTCACCCCAAGCTACTTTAATATCAGAGACTGGCCTATGGAGAGAGGGGTTCATTTTACTGATGCAGATGTTCGTTCCGCAACTAGAGTAGCTCTACTTGGCAAAACAGTGGCAAAGAATCTTTTTGGAGATGAAAATCCAGTGGGAGAAGTTATTCGGATCCAAAAAAACCCTTATCTTGTTACAGGATTATTAGCCTCTAAAGGCCAAAGCTTAGATGGCAGAGACCAAGATGACTCTATTTTTGTGCCAGTTACTACTGCCCAGCGCAAACTGTTTGGCACTAAATTCCAAGGCACTGTACGCCTAATTATTGTTCAAGCAGATTCCGTAGCAGCGCTATCTGAATTAATCAATCCAATTAACGATCTTTTACGGGAAAGGCATCACATAGCTAAAAACATGGAGAACGACTTTAACGTCCAAAATTTAACTGCTCTAGCAAACACAGCAGTTCAAGCAGCAAGAATTTTATCATTGATGCTGGGGGCAATTGCGTCAATATCATTGATAGTAGGCGGCATTGGTATTATGAATATTATGTTGGTTTCGGTTACCGAAAGAATACGTGAAATTGGCATTAGAGCAGCATTAGGCGCTTTTCGTAGAGATATTTTGCTCCAATTTTTATTGGAAGCCATTATTCTCTCATTGGTAGGTTGCATCGTTGGGATTATTGTTGGCATAGGTGGCGCAATTTTAGTCAACAAAATTTTTGATTTGAATATAGTTATATCCCTACAGCTAGTTTTAGTGGCTTTTTTAATTGCAAGTGGTGTTGGTGTTTTTTTTGGATACTATCCTGCGCGAAAAGCAGCGCATCTAAAACCCATTGAAGCATTGCGATATCAATAGTTTAATGGCTATAAATAGTTATAATATTACCTATGACAGACAATCAAAACAAATTAAACGACATTTTACAGATCACGCGTGAGTTGTTTCAAATTCAAGATTTGGATATTCTTCTTGAACAAACACTGGGCAAAATCCGCGCGATCGCGCACGCCGACGCTGGATCTATCTATCTGGTAGAAGACAACAAGCTAAAATTTAGTTACACCCAAAACGACACTCTGCAAAAACAACTTCCACCAGGCAAAAAAATTCCTTACACAACCTTCTCTATCCCAATCAACAACAAGTCAATTGCCGGATATACCGCAAATACCGCCTCCAGCGTTAACATAGATGACGCATACAAAATCGAAAAAAATCAACCATATACATTTGACAAACATTTTGATGAAATCTCTGGATACTACACCCGATCCATTTTAACCGTACCAATGAAAACTATGCGCGGTAAAATAGTGGGGGTAATTCAACTAATTAATGCAAAAACTCTCGACAACCAAATCACTAGCTTTTCTGATGAACACAAACTACTGGTAGAGTATTTTGCAGACAATATAGCATTAGTCATTGAACGCGCACAGATGACGCGCACTATGATTATGCGCATGGTTGCTATGGCTGCCTTGAGAGACCCCAAAGAAACCGCCGCTCACACCAATCGTGTAGCGGCATACGCTGTGGAAATATACGAAGCTTGGGCGCGCAATCATAACCTCTCCCAAAAAGAGATTGACTACAATAGCGATCTATTAAAAATAGCCGCCCTTTTACATGATGTTGGGAAAGTTGCCATTCCTGATGCCATCTTAAAAAAGCCGGGGTCGCTGACCGAAGAAGAGCGCAAAATAATGCAACAGCATACTCTAAAGGGATCCGAACTATTTATTAATTTAAACTCTGACTTTGATGATGCCGCCAGCTACGTTGCCTTAAACCATCATGAAAAATGGGATGGGACCGGTTATCCTGGGCATATTGACCCTAGCAATCCTGAAAACACAGTTAGCAAAAAAGGCGATGAAATCCCTATTCTGGGACAGGTAGTAGCAATAGCCGATGTTTACGACGCCCTAAATAGCCGCCGTTGTTACAAAGAACCTTTTGAGGAACCCAAGGTTTTAGAGATAATAAAATCTGAATCCGGAAAACATTTTAACCCGGAACTAGTAGAAGCTTTTTTTAACTGCCTTGATACTTTGCGCGCGATCGCTAAACGCTATCCCGAAGAAGAAAGCAAACTTACCACAAAATAGACTTGCGATCTAAAGACTGTACAAATTACTTTGGTTTGGGTACTGGTACTGATTCTACTACCACTTTGGCCTCTTCCTTTTGTCCTTGCTTTGGCTTTTCTTGTTCCCACATTTTTTTCTGCTCTTTGGTGAGACTCTTTTCAATCCTAGCCAATAACTTAGCATCTTTGTGATCTTCAGATGAAGATAAGTCAGATAACAACTTCAACAATCGCTCCGGATCTCTTCCAACAACTTTAGTTACAAACTCCTTCATAAGCTTTTCCCTCTTACCTGGGGGAAACTTTATGTTAGAAATGTTATTGGCCCATCCACGCCAATCTCCATTAGTTTCTGGCATTAATTTAGATAATGCTGTTTCTGTATGTTTAAGACCAATTTCTCCGCGAAAAGAAACCTTTTTCCAATCCTGTAAACATTTATATTCAATCATCTTTTTCTGATCACGGGGAACATTTTTCCACTTAAGCATCTTACTTCCGCTTTTTTCCTGTAGAACACGATCAACGTTCTTAGTAGAAAGCTCAGCGACAATAAAAAACTTATTGCCATTTTCATCCCGCTGAGCATACAAACCATCCTGAACTTTTAATGCATTATCATCTAACCACGCCGAATAAGCGGCTTTTCCTGCCTTTGTTATACTCTGTCTGGAAAGCTTAGAAAGATCATTTTTGTACTTCTTATCCACTGGAGGCAACTTCTTCAACTCCTTATCTCTGTCGCTTTCAACCTCATCTTTTGGTTCTTGTTTTTCTTCTTTTTTTTGTGTGTTTTCCGACGAATCTGACTCAACGGAAACTGGTGTCGCTTCATTTAATAAAGTTTTCTTATCTTGCACGTCTTGTTGCAGTTTTTTTTCTGCTTCTGCTTTCTCTTCTGCAGCTTTCTCTGCCGCAGCTAGCTGGTTTTTATACTCTTCAAGCCATGCTGGATAATCCCTGGTTTGATAGGTATCGTATATACCATTTATAAATACAGTGAATCCCTTGTTAATCAAAAAACTCTTTAACACCTCCCACTCTGGCCTCCTTGCTATCTCCTCTATAACATTTTTTTCCAACGCTTCAACGTATACCCCGCCAACACCCTTAATTTGTGCCTCAGAAAAAAAGGGGGGCTTTTGGCCTTTTTTGGTCATGCTAAAAACCTGCTCCAAAAAGTCATTAAGCGTTAGTTGCCCTCCCGTAGAAGTTTGAGTTCCTGTGTTTGGGGCAGATGATTGCTTTGCCGAACCTGGTGGATTCGTAACCAAGTTCGGATCTGACAATGGCTCTGCTTGAGTAGGTCCTGAGGTACCTGTATCTACCATAAATTCCCTTAACAACTTAAAAGTTTTTGAATATTTTGAATCCACCCCACTAAAAACCACTTTGGCTTTAGCAAACCGTATTCCCGTTCCGTTACGACATCACACTAACCACAACTTGTCCAAACACTCTGCGCTATGAATCTAGCACCTGTACGGATTAAAGATTATACTAATGCAGCCTTGGGTAGGGTGATCGCCTAAAAATTTCGCGTCCTCTATTAATTGTAGATTATAACAAATAACGCCCTTTTTACAAAAAATAGTATAAAAATGAGGCCAAAAAATGATCACCGTTCGAAAAGCAATCAGCCATGATGCCAAAACAATAGCCAAAATTTAGTAGCTCAGTTACCCCACATTTTGCAACTCAAGCCACTGTTCTTCTAACCCTTTGATTTTTACCTCAAGCGCCGAGCTCTTTTTTAAGAGCCCCTCCAGCTCTCCCCTCTTCTCTTGCTGATAAATTTCTTGATCAGCCAGTAACACCGCTATTTTTTCCTTCTCAGCGTGAAGCTTGTTGAGCTCTTTTTCTAGCACGCTTATTTGTTTGGCGTGATTTTTAGCTGGCTTGCTAATCTGAGGCTTAACCGTTTCTTTCACAACCTTTTTAGGCGCATCCAGCTCGGCCAACTGCTGCTTTCTCGTGTCCAACAACCACTTTTGATAATCATCCAAAGTGCCATCAAATTTTCCAACCTTCTGGTCATTTACCAAATAAAACTCATTCACCGTCGCTTTTAACAGATAGCGATCATGCGCAACCAGCACCAAAGCGCCCGTGTAATCCTGCAAAGCATAAGTTAAAGCCGCACGCATTTCTAAATCTAAGTGATTTGTTGGTTCGTCCAATAAAAGTAAATTAGGTTTTTGCCAAATTAATAGCGCTAAAACCAGGCGTGCTTTCTCTCCCCCAGAAAAATCGGTTATCGGATGGAAGGCCAGATCCCCTTGGAAACCAAAACCACCGAGAAAAGCACGAATCTGCTGCTCGCGCACATTAGGATCAAATTCAAGAATATGTGCCAAAGGTGAGGCCTGCATATCCAGCTGGTCGATCTGGTGTTGCGCAAAATATCCTATTTTTAAATTTTTATTAAAAGAGATCTCACCGGCACTAGCTTTTAAAACTCCGGCTAACGTTTTCATGAACGTTGATTTGCCCGCACCGTTGATACCCAAAATCCCGATTGAATCTTGTGGATTTAAACTAAAATCTATTGCGCTTAAAATTTTGCGCTCACCATAGGAAATATCAGCTTCATCCATACGTATCAGCGGCGCGCCACAAGTTTTTGGTTTGGCAAATTTAAAAGAAAAAGGAGAATCGATTTGCGTAATGCTAACTTTTTCCATTCTCTCTAACATTCTGATGCGACTTTGTGCTTGTCGCGCTTTACTGGCCTTGGCACGAAAACGATTTATATATTTGTTTAGATGCTCTATTTGTGCTTGCTGTTTGTTAAAAAGACTTTGTTCTTGAGCCAGATGTTCAGCTCTTTGTCTTTCAAAACCCGAATAATTTCCCGAATACATTTCGAGCTTACGATTGCTAACGTGGAGAATTTTCTGCACAACATTGTCTAAAAAATCACGGTCGTGCGAAATAAGCAACAAAGTCCCGTCATAATTTTGCAACCACCGCTCCAACCAAACGATCGCATCTAAATCCAAATAATTAGTTGGCTCATCAAGCAATAACAAATCGGCGCGACTCATCAACACTTGAGCCAAATTAAGCCGCATCCGCCAACCGCCGGAAAAAGAGTTTACCGCCCTTTGCTGCTCATCCAGCCTGAATCCCAAACCAACAAGCAACTTGGCTGCCCTAGATTCAAGCGTATAACCGCCGATCTCGTAAAGGCGATTATGTAATTCTACTACTCGATGATCATCGCGGTCTTCTTCGGCTTTTTTTAGCTGCTGCATCAACACAGATAATTCTGGATCACCTTGTATAACGTATTGCAAAGCAGACATTTCTGTATTGGGTACTTCTTGGGCTAAATAGGCGGTACGAATATCAGATTGGATATAAACATCGCCGCCATCTGGAGGGAATTTTTGCAGTAGCAGTGAAAACAAACTGGATTTTCCACTACCATTGACACCAATCAACCCTACCTTTTGCTTGGCAAAAATTGTGGCCGTCGCTTGATCAAACAACAATTTATTCCCGCGCTGCAGTGTGATTGTTTGAAGTGTGATCATAAAGTCTAATGTATCGGTTCATTAAAACAAAGTCTACCATTAAATAATATTTTTGATATAATAAACTATTAATATTTGTTATGCTTACTCAAGGAGAATAGCAAATGAAAATCGGTTATGCCAGAGTACCAGCAAAAGATCGAAACATTAATGCGCAATTGGAAGCGCTAAAAAAAGCCGGCTGCAAAAAAATTTATGAGGAAGTGGTCGCAAGCGTAAAGGCAGAAAGACCGATTTTGGCAAATCTAATCAACACCCTCAGCGCCGGAGACACATTAGTAATTTCAAAACTGGACCGCCTGGGACGCTCACTAAAAGATCTTGTTGCCATCATCAATCAACTTATAGACAAAGAAATCGGCCTCCTGAGCCTAAACGATCGCATTGATATTACAAATCCTCACACCCAAGCCATATTTATCTCACTCGCCGAATTCAAACGCGATATCACACACGAAAAAACCAAAGCCGGCTTGCTATCTATTCGAGCAAGAGGCCGCTCTGGTGGCAAACCTCCAGGCCTATCAAACGAAGCCAAAGCGATTGCACAAACCGCCGAAGCTCTTTATTTAGAACAAAAATTAAGCGTGAGCCAAATCGCCAAGCAGCTAGGAATTTGTAAAGCAACCTTGTACGCTTATTTAAAACACCGCAAAGTCGCCATTGGAAGCTATGCCAGCAAAGAACAAGCAACTCAAACCGAACCCAAATACCATGACAACTCAAACCCATCTTGGCATCCTACGGTTGATTAACTCTTCAACCACACACCTCAACACGCGCGCCGGCATTATTAAAAGAAAAATATCTTATCCTTTTTCCAAGAAACAATATATTATATTGTTGTATCAAGCTCTTAAGGAGGAATTAAATCATGTTAAGATGGACATTGGTTTTTTTAATTGTCGCCATTGTTGCGGGTGTTTTTGGCTTTACCAATGTAGCAGCACAGGCGGCGGGCATTGCAAAAATTCTCTTTCTCATTTTTTTAGTATTATTTATATTTTCGCTTCTCGTGCCTATCATAAGAAGAAAACGCGTAAAATGATTTTAATTTAAATAGGGAGATTAAAAATGCGAACTATGACGAGCGTGGTTGGGGTTCTTTTAGTTGTCTTGGGTATTTTTGCTTTTGCCTACCAAGGCTTTTCTTATACTAAACAAGAAAAAATAGCGCAAATAGGCGACCTTAAAATTACCGCAGACACACACAAAACAGTTTATTTGCCCCCGGTGTTGGGCGGTTTATCTATTGTTGCTGGGGTAGCACTGGTGCTTATTGGCAGAAGAAAGAAATAAGCGACATCATACCGCTTTAGCAAATGGACCATAATGACGGAGAGACTAGGTAACTAGCCTCTCCAAAGCATTAGATTACCGTAAAATATTGTACAAAATATCCGTTATTATTTGATCTGATTTATTCACCAACAACACATCCCTACCCGCTACAAGGTAATCATAATTTGGATAAGCCCCGAGTGAATTAATTAAATCTTGAGGTAAAAACACCTTTGCAACACCCGGAGGAAGAGGTTTTCCGCGCGCTAAATTCTTGGCGATCCCCGGCGGCAATCCAGTTGTGTTAAAAGGATGCGTGGAAAAGAAATTATTGATGATTTCCCTATCTTTATCAGAAAAATTTCTCTCTGATTTCGAATTATCTGATCCGCGACCAGCAGATTTACTGCTTTTTTTCTTGGAATTAAAGTGCTTGTGCCCTTTTCCAGAATTGCCCGCACTGCTCATCGCGCTACCCTTGCCTGAACCACCTGAGGCGCCTCCTTTTTTGGCATAAATAGAAGAACTAAGAATACCGATAAAAACAGACACCACGCCAACGCAAACAAGTTTAAATAACTTTGGCATACAGCCTCCTTTTGTAAATTTTAATGTTAAACTCCCCTTACATTTTGATTAGCATCGACATACTAATCACCCTAAATTGTCATCTATTTTTATGGTTTGGACAAGCTATTGATTGCTCAAAACCAACAAAAACCCGCTCCCCCCTTGCATTTATTTGCCCAAACACATAATGTATACCCTTAATATAACCACTTTTAGAGGGCTTTTATGGGAACAATTTCTACGAATGAATTCAAAAACGGCGTAAAAGTTATGCACGATGGCGATCCATGCAACATTTTAGAAAACGAATACGTTAAACCAGGCAAAGGCCAGGCTTTTAATCGCGTTAAATTACGCAACCTTAGAACTGGTCGGGTTTTGGAAAAGACCTTCAAATCTGGCGACACCTTGGAAGCGGCTGATGCTATGGATGTAGAATTACAATATCTTTATAACGATGGCGAAATGTGGCACTTCATGTCGCCAACAACTTTTGAGCAATATACAGTTAGCAAGGATACGATCGACGATGCTGCGAAGTGGCTAAAAGAACAAGATACTTGCATCGTCACCTTGTGGAATAATAATGCTCTCGCAGTAACCCCACCAATTTTTGTCACGCTTAAAGTAACTGAGACCGATCCGGGTTTACGTGGTGATACTGCAACCGGTGGCAGCAAACCAGCGACTTTAGAAACTGGCGCTGTCGTGCGGGTACCGTTATTTATCAATGTTGGCGAAATCTTAAAAATTGATACTAGAACTGGCGAGTATATGTCGCGAGGCAAATAAAGTTTATACCCCTATCATCTGACTAGCGCTGTTTTGTTACCAAACAAGTTAAAAGCTGAACGGCCAAAGAGCATTGGGTTGGAGGTAATGTTTCGAGGGGCGTGGCCGACAGGGACGTCGTTTG
>CAZMGW010000033.1:0-14473 GCA_964565935.1 uncultured Coxiellaceae bacterium | reverse complement strand
ATTAGCGTTCACGTTCGATAATAATCGGTGTTCACGATGGGTAATAATACGCAGCGGCTTCAATATCAAATAACGGGGCGTTTTTGAGCACTTCTAGTGCTGCAGCACTCAGAGATGCCAACGAATGATCCCTTATTGTCTTTACCAAAGAATCTGTTTTTTTATGGTATGACATTAGTTTTTTCTTCCAGAAAGGTCAAAGGGGCGCATGCGACTGCTCCAGCGGATATTCTCAATTTGTTTCTGTTGGTTGGGATGCTGAGAACTCAAAAAAGATTGAGTGTCATAAGTAACTGGTTGGTGTTCCTCTTGTTTGCGGAAATTCATACCGCAATTATGACAATAACCGCGGGGTTTATTATTTGCGAAAGCTAGGCGTATATTTTGGTATAAATCACTATTCCATATTAAAGGAAAATTCTCTTCAAGTACATTACCTGCATTTTGCCCCCCATGAGAGTGGCAGCTATACACTTTGCCATCATAATCGATCCAGGCCTCATGCCAGGGAAGATGGCAAGAGGTTGGTTCAAGATCTGGCAGGGTGTTGGAGCCAGTAATTATGGGCTCAGCTAGTTGTAATTCAATGTTGTGCAATTTTCCTAATGCAAGAGCTTTGTCGAGTACAGGGGCCCATATGTGTAAATCATTCATGAGTGATTCCTGATCCATTTCAGGAGAGAATGAAAATAGATGATAGGCTTTAACACAATTAGCACCTAATTCACTGGCAAGTTTGATTAAATCAGGTAACTCTAAATAATTGGATTGCATTAATGTCATTTGTAGTGCTAAGTTTATTTTTTTTGATATTTTGTTCTCATCTAAGGCCCGACGTAATTTAGTTATGTTGTTGCATACCGTTTCAAACTTGGCTCCTCGGCGCTTTTCTTCAAATGTTTTTTTTGATGCACCATCAAAAGAAACTTTAATATCTCGAATAATAGGAACGATCTTTTCTATTCGTTGTTCATTTAAAAGAGTGCCATTTGTGGTTAAATCAAGCAATACCCCAAAATGTTCCATTTGTTCACACATATAGTTAAACCATGGGCTTAATAACGGTTCGCCAATATTTGTGGGATGTAATTCAATTAAACTAGGAAAAAGCTGTTCTACTACACGCTCAAAAATTTTTAGTGGCATGCTAAGTTTTTTCTGCGATGCAGTAATTTGGCATATGGGACAAGTTAAATTACACTTATCAGTCGTTTGCAAAATGATTTTTGATGGCAATGATTCTAATTTTGTTGTATGTGTCTCATGCTCCCTACAAGCCCGTTGGTAATTTGCTATTTTTAGAGCTCGTAAAGCACCACTGCAGTTGAGTGCTTCAGGTGTAATGTAATGATCCATGTATAACCACCATATCGATACCCATGTTTGTAGCAGCTTCCATTGCTTTTTGATGATAATGAACTATGGGATCGCCTTTTATATTAAAAGAAGTATTAATAACGCCAGCAATATTATATTTACTGTTTAAAATCTCTAACAATTTATAAAAAAAGATATTTTCGGGAGAATCAGCTACGATTTGGGCGCGTAAAGTTCCATCCACGTGTAATACACCAGCAAATTTTTCTTGCCAGGTTGGATCAAGGACATAACTACCCAACATATAAGGAGCTAATTTCGAATTTTTAACTTCTGATTTTAAAGCATTAGCAGCAACATCTGGCAGTAAAGCTGGCGCTATAGGCCGATACCACTCTCGTTTTTTTACTTGTTCGCTTACTTTGGTTTTTAATTCTACATTGTCAGGACGCGCTAAAATACTTCGGTGCCCAAGTGCTCTGGGACCTATTTCTGACCCACCAGTACATAGGGCAACTATCTTACCTTCAGCAATACCTTTAGCAACATCGAAAATAGCATCAAAAGAAGGCGGGGTATTGGGAACATCAAAATTATTAATAAATGGCTCGTGATTATAAATTTCGTTACCATTTATATATTCAACCCAGGCTGCTGCTCCAAGAGAAAGCCCACTATCGTTGGTGCATGGCGGAATAAAAACATGACCACAACCAAATTCTTGTTCCAACAAAGCGTTAGTTGGTATATTAAGCGCAGCACCGCCAGCATAGACAAGATCTTTAGCGTGGATATCCTTTTTAAAATTACAAATAGTTTTAAAAATATTTTCTTCGAAGTTTCTTTGTATACATGCAGCTAGCGTCTGAGGTAAGTGATTGTTTAGGTTGCTAATATCAACTTGGTTGCCATTAACTTTGGCGAGATCTTGAAGCATTGTTTCTTTGTTCCATTCATCACCCAAATAAAATCGTTTGTGTATTAAATGTTGATACCAACCGGTATCTGGTTTGCCATAAGCGGCAAAACCCATTAGTTTTCCTGGTATTGCTAAATGTTCGTTTGCGCTTAAGCCCAATATCGTTCTTCCTAATAGACCGACATTGAAATTGTTAACTGGGTCTTTTAAGTCACTCCACGAGGAGTGCAAGAGCTGAGGATTTTTTCCATCCATTTGCCAAAAAGAGCATGCTGATTTGGAAGCTCCTCCGTCTATATGCACAAGCAGTTGTTGATCGTCGAATGTTACTCCAAAAGGTAAGGCGGAGGCGATATGTGCGAATTCGTGACACATTACCCAGCCATCATAATTTTTTAACTTGCCATTTCTGAACCATAAGACTTTAGCTGGAGTTAATATATTTTCGATGGACGGTTCTTCTAATGGTTCTATTCTAAAAGTCCCATCATCTGAGACAAAAGCACTGCCAATAAAGCTATTTACAGAAACAAACCTTACTGGTTCATCAACATCAACCCACTTATCAAGAATTTCAGTGATGAATTGTCCTAATCTTTGATCATGTTTTATTCCAGTGTAGCGCTCCAACATTATTGTTGAAAGAACACGCCCATTACGCATGAATGTTATAGAGTGGTCATGAACAAAACTAGGCCTATCAGTTATGGTAATATCTCTTATTCCATATATGCCAACAGTTAACATGTTAGTAGCTCCGTAGCTTCGCCATTGCGGTAAATTGATAATTGCGTCGAGTTATTAGCAATAAATAATGCCCCATCTAAAGGTTCGAGCCATTTGTTTTGAAAGCACTCATTCATCCATACGGCCAAAAGAGGGATTAAAATCGCATCATGAGAAATCATAACACCCAGTCCTTTTTGAGAGCTTAATAATTTGCTTAAATGCTCTACGAAAAGTTGTGCACCTTCTTGAGCGCTACGTATACCTTCAAAACACTCTCCCGCCGCGAGTTTTCTTACCAAACATTCTGTGCCTAAGGTAGCAAAAAGGCGTTGTCCGGCTTTACGATCAATTACAAACGGGCCTGGGCTACCCAGTAAATTACTTTCACTTAATGGTAATCCAGTGGTTTCTGCACCCAGCATAAATTGCTCCGCAGTTTTTTGGGCGCGCAATAGAGGGCTATAGTGTGCCCACTTTAAACGTCCTTTTAGTCGTTGGCCCAAAGCAAAAGACTGCGCATAGCCAAACGGGGTAAGATCTGTTTCTACGCCATCATCTCCTGGTGTTATTGCTTTTCGTTCTGCATGACGTAAAAGTAAAACTGCAGAGGTATCAGGTGTCAAAGAATTTACTACAGTTAAAAGATGTTCGGGAAGATTTAGAGCCATTGGAGATACCGCTGTTTATATATTAATTCCCCAAAACTTTAGAAGTTCATCACGATCTGAATTTGGCAGTGGTTGGATCGGTTTGATAGAGTTGGCTAAAACTAATATTTTGGCATAATGCTCAAGGCCCTCAATACGTAAAAAAGCATTCCATATGGTATCAGACCAAACCACCACTCCGTGACGAGGAATAATAGCCCAATTGTATTTTTCGATGTAAGGCTCTAAAACATCTGCAGATTGTTCTGATGCGATTCTAGCATATTGTGTAGTGGGAACAGGAGCAACTGTAATATATGTTTGATGTAAATCAATACCAGCAAGGGATGCGGCCAGGGCATAAGGACTATGAGTATGAATTATACAGCGTATATCTGTACGTTTTTTAAAAATTTTTGCATGTAATCTATATTCGGAGGTCGGTTGGCTATCACCACGCAATAATTTCCCATCAATATCAGTAACAATCAAAGATTCTGGAGACATGAAACCCTTATGTATTCCTTTGGGTGTCATAAGAATGGAGTTATCAGATAGCCGGTAGGAAAGATTACCATCTATTGATGCATTATATCCGTTTTTATAAATTAATTTGGCAACCTTGACTAATTCAGTACGTGCTTGATTTTCCTCTTCTTCCAGTTGCTTTTTATTAAATAGAAATTCATTGTTGTTCATATGGCATTCCCCATGTGTTGGCACGCAAGCTAATTAATTGATATGATTGTATCACCAAGATAGGACCTTGCAAAACAAACATAAGGCTGAAATCACCATGTTTTTATTGGTTTAATTTTTTATAGTTCTGGCTATGCTTGCTGTATGGATATCAAAATAAGTTAATGTGAGATCTGTTTTAAGGTTTTTTAGTAAGGTAGAAGTTGTTAATATCCAAACAAAACTAAATAATTTATTAGCAAGTCATTTGTGGGGAAAATAATGTCATATATATTGGTTACTGGGTCTGAAGGCTTGATTGGTTCGCAATTATGCTTGTCCATGGAAAAAGATGGAAGAACAGTGCGACATTTTGATATTAAGTTTCCAAAGAATCATAAAGATTATGGAGATATTTTAGATTTGGATTGTTTGTATGAAAAGCTCCAAAATTGTATTGGTATAGTTCATCTGGCAGCCGTTTCAAGAGTCGTATGGGGGGAAAAAGTCCCAGAGCATTGTTGGCAAACAAATGTAATCGGCACGCAAAATATTCTACGATTAGCTCAAGATCTGCCTTTAAAACCCTGGGTGGTATATGCAAGTAGTCGAGAGGTTTATGGACAGCAGCAAAATCTACCTGTTGAGATAGATGCTGAATATTCTCCAATGAATATTTACGCGCTCTCAAAAGCGGCGGCAGAAGAAGAAGTTTTGCAAGCGCGAAAATCACAATTATGCACGGCGGTAGTGAGATATTCTAGTGTGTATGGGAGTGTCTACGATCACAAAGACCGAGTTGTTCCGGCGTTTTGTCGGGCTGCTGTTATGGGGAGTGCTTTGCGAATTGATGGATTAGAAAATACTCTCGATTTTACTTATGTGGATGATGTTGCAAAAGGTACGATAGCAATTATTGAAGCTTTAGAAAAAGGAAACAACGAATTACCCCCTGTGCATCTAACAACTGGAGTGCCCACAACACTAGGTGCATTAGCCAAATTAGCTTGTGCGTCGGCTGGGAGGGAATTAAATATTGTTGAAGCCCCTGGTCGCACATACGATGTTACTAGGTTTTGGGGTAACACAACTAAAACTACTCAAATATTAGGTTGGCATGCAGAAACACCTGTTGAAACAGGTGTTTCTAATTTGGTTCAGCAATTCAAGTCTTTGTTGAAGGTATAAAATGAAAATATTAAAGGTTATTCATGGATATCCAATGCGCTATAATGCTGGCTCAGAAGTTTATAGCCAAACATTATGTCATGCGTTATCTAATAAACATGAGCTACAGGTTTTTACTCGTGAAGAAAACACCTTTGCACCAGATTACACAATGCATAGTGAAACTGATCCAACCAACACAAACATTAAATTAAATGTAATCAACATACCTTTAGAAAAACATCGCTATCAATATCGGATTGCTGAAGTTGATCAGCAATTCGAAAAGGTTCTGGCGAGCTTTAAGCCAGATATAGTGCATATAGGCCATCTTAATCACCTGTCGACTTCTCTTGTTACTAAAATACCGCAGAAAACACCTGTTATATATACACTCCATGATTATTGGCTTATGTGTCCGCGGGGACAATTTATTCAACGATTGCCTGAAAATAGAGATGATGTTTGGGGGCTGTGCGATGGACAAGAGAATTCAAAATGTGCGCTGCGCTGTTATGAAGGGTATTTTTCAGGGGCAGAAGAAGATTTTTCTGATGACAGAAATTATTGGGCACATTGGGTTGAAAGGAGAATGGCTCATATAAAAGATATTATTACTAGGGTTGATCATTTTATTGCACCATCGCGATACTTATTGGCCAGGTTTAAAAATGATTTTTCCATACCAGACAAAAAATTAATTTATCTTGATTACGGTTTTGATCACAAACGTTTGAGCAAAAGAGAAATAATACCTAATGAACCCTTTGTGTTTGGTTACATCGGCACTCATATACCAGCCAAAGGAATTCAGTTGTTGATAGAGGCTTTTGGTAGGCTTAAAGGCAATGCTTTGTTGCGTATTTGGGGAAGAAATAGAGGAGAAAATACTAGCGCGTTAAAAGCAATTGCCCAGGCATTGTCATCGGATGTTTGTCGGCGCATCGAGTGGTTATCTGAATATGATAATCAGCAAATTATTGCAGATGTTTTTAATAGGGTGGATGCCATAGTAGTTCCATCAATTTGGTACGAAAACTCACCTCTTGTTATTCACGAAGCTCTACAAGCACGAGTGCCTGTTATTACTGCCGGTGTTGGAGGTATGGCGGAATATGTGCAGCATAAGGTTAATGGCTTGTTGTTTAAGCATCGAGATGTGACGAGTTTGGCAACAGAAATGCAGTTTCTATTGGATAACCCCAAATTAGCTATTGAACTTGGTTTGCGCGGATATATTCAAGCAAGTGATGGTAATGTTCCGAATATAGATGAGCATGTGTCAAATATTGAAATGATCTATGTTCAAGCTTTAAAAGAAAAGGATACAGAAGCATGAGAACCAAAGAAGGATTTTGGCGCATTACCTTTGATACCAATCCAAACGATTGTAATTTGCACTGTATAATGTGTGAACATCATTCGCGATATAGTAGTGTAGAAACTAATCGTATTTTGGCAAATCGACCCAAAGAACAAATGTCTATTGAGTTAATTCGTCGTGTTCTAGAAGATGCTCGTGGTTCGAATTTACGAGAAATTATTCCCTCCACCATGGGTGAGCCGCTACTGTTTAAAGATTTTGAGCAAATTGTCGAGTTATGTAAGGAATTCAAGGTTAAACTGAATTTAACAACCAATGGTACGTTTCCGATCAAAGGTGTAGCTTCTTGGGCTAAGTTAATTGTGCCAATAGCCTCAGACGTAAAAATTTCATGGAATGGTGCTACAAAATCAACCCAAGAAAAGATCATGCAGGGCTCAAACTTTGAAAAAGGCATACAAAACGTCAAAGATTTTTTAAAAATACGCAATGATTATGCCAATACCGGAAAAAATTATTGCCAAACTACGTTGCAATTAACTTTTATGGAAACAAATTTGCCTGAATTGGTTGACATCGTAAGGCTTGGTATTGATTTAGGGATTGATCGTATTAAAGGACATCATTTATGGACTAATTTTGTAGAAATAGAGCCGCTATCTTTACGAAGGAGTGCTGAAAGTATTGCTAGATGGAACGACGCTGTATCGAAAATAAAAAGAATAGCTGCAGAAAGGTTATTGCCAAATGGTAAGGCCATGTCTTTGATGAATTTTGATGTTTTAGATGGTGATGCAACGCAAAACCTCATGCCAGAAGGTGTTTGTCCTTTTTTAGGCGAGGAAGCATGGATCGCTCCTGATGGTCGTTTTAGTCCTTGTTGTGCTCCTGATGCATTGCGAAGACAATTAGGCAATTTTGGTAATGTTAGTGAGAAAGATATCATGTCTATTTGGCACAACAAAGATTATCGGCATCTTGTTAAAAACTACATGCAAAACAGTGTGTGTGTTGCATGTAATATGCGAAGACCTCCAGTTGAGAGTTATTGCCCTAATGAAGGTATAAACAAATGAACATCCAATTAGATGAAATAATTGTTGCCGATGATAAGTCTCATCATCTTTTTAATAATGAACCGCTTTATACGAAACGGTTTTTGGAGGTTTTAAAATTCCATCCGCCAGGGCTTGCTGCCGTATTAGATGAAACAGGCGCATATCATATTAATTTGAGCGGCGATGCTGCTTATACGCAACGCTATGTGCGTGCTTTCGGTTTTTATAGTGGATGCGCAGCTGTTACTGACGGAAATAATTGGTTTCATATTTCTCCAACTGGAGAGCGAATGTATCCAGAGCTGTACAATTGGTGTGGTAATTTTCAAGGTGGGGCTTGTACCGTTAGAGATACCAATGATTGTTATTTTCATATTGATTTGCATGGTAAACCCCTTTATAAGCAAAAATATGCTTATGTGGGAGATTTCAAGGATGGGATTGCTGCTATTCAAAATAGCGAAGGATTGTATACACACATATATGCTGATGGGATATATGTTCATAACAAATGGTTTTATGATTTAGATATATTCCATAAGGGGTTTGCTCGTGCTCGAGATGACAAGGGGTGGTGTCATATCGACAAGAATGGTCAGCCTGTTTATCCAACAAGATATAAAATGATTGAACCGTTTTATAATGGGTTTGCTAGAGTGGAAGATGAATATGGAGTTGTTATGCTTATAAATGAAACTGGCAAGGTTGATAGAATTTTAAAAGATAAAATCCAATAATTTAGAAAAAAAGAAATATTCAATAATGAAAGGCAGAAAATATATAAAAATTTTGTTTTGTTTGTTGATTATCACACCATTATTAAGTTTTGGTAGTGAGAAAATAAGTTGGGTTGATTTACCACCCGACGTTCTAGTGGACATTCTTTATGAATATGATCCAAAATTTGACAAACTGAACGAGCTTACTCAAAGCTATCACCTCATTGATAAAACAGATTGGAATAGGCTTGATGCAAGAATTAAAGCGTTGCAGAAAATCGCAAGTTATTCTGATGAAATCAAATCTAAAATAAAAGATAGATATCTATTTAATACTGCTAGTAAATATTCAAGTTTGGCGATAGAAAAAGCCGAGTATTTACAAAAACTAAAAGAACTAAAGCAATATAAATATCAAAAAATAAAAAAAGATGTTTTTAATCCTAACGCTATTTCGGGCTCCTATACTCCACTTTTGCTTAATAATGAACGTAAGCTAGAGTACAAAAGCCAAGAGTTTTGGGGTCAATATTTTATTGAAGCAATAGATCCATGCCATAGACGTCAATTAATATCTTATTATGATGTGTGGCAAAAAAAGTGTAAGAAATGCGAATTGCTGGATTTTTTTATGTGGCTAGAAGATCAAAATGTTTCGCTTTTCTTACCAAGTATTATTACTTTGTCCCAAAAGGAATTAGAACAATACAGGGTTTCGATAAAAGATGGAAAATTTTATTCGGCAAACGGAGGTTTAGTAACTACCGCGGAATACTATACCAAGCCCTCTGACTTTAAAGGCCAGAAGTTTATTACCAAACCTAGTTTTAATAAAGAGTCTATATTTATAATTGATGCAAATGAAAACATTTTTGTAGCATATAGTGATGAAAAAAATGCCCACGTGACATTAAGTAATTATTTGCCATTAATTGGTAGTGGAAAAATTTGTTTAAAAAATGGGGAAGTAAATAAACTTTCATTTGAAAGCGGTCATTATCTTCCTAAAATGGAGCATTTTATTCAAGTAATAAGGTTTTTTGAAAACAAGGGTGTTCATTTGGATGGTAACATCGAGCTTGTTTATTACATAAGATATAAGAGTCATACGAGTACTTTAAAAGAATTTAAACAAAAATATATGCGTTAATAATTTTTTTCACCCACGGGGGATTGTTATTTTGTTATCAAGCTCTTGAGATTGGTATGTTTTACAACATATTTGAACCTTAACCATAAAATAATCGCCCCAATAGAAAGACTAATTATTAACCCCAGCCATATACCAACAGCGCCTATATTAAGTGTGAAAGCTAGTAAATAAGCACTTGGTAGAGCCATTAACCCAAAAGTGAATAAGTTTATATACATTGACATTTTAGTGTCTTTCAAAGCACGCAATGCTCCGGTGCTTATCAAGCGGAAACATTCGCTTAGTTGTAGTATTCCTGCAAGTAACAGAAACAAAGTTGTATATTTTACTAATGTTTGATTTTGTAATGAATTGACATCAATACCCAAGGCAATTATGTTACTTGGGAAGCAGATATAAATAATTGTTACTACTAACATAAAGCAGAAGCCGATACCGGAATTCACATATAATGCTAATTTTACGGTATCTTTGTTATTGCTGCCCATTTCATTGCCAATACGTACTGTTGTGCTTTGTGAAATACCAAAAATGATAGCCAGCGTAAAAACCAAACATTGGTAAGCAATTTGATGCGCCGCTAATATATCTTTTCCAAAATGTCCCATCATAAGAGCTATTGCTGCAAATAGCGCCATTTCAATACAATACATGCTACCTAAAGGCCATCCAATTTTAATCAGTTCATATAAGTATTTGCTATTAAATTGGCAAAAATTAGAAAATATTTGATATTGCTGCGTCTTTTTTGAGTAGCGAAGATAACAAAAAATAATAACGAGGCTAACTACAATGCTCAATGTCATGCCATATCCTATGCCTACTAACCCCAATTTTGGTGCACCAAATCTCCCGAAAAATAAAGCATAAAAAAATAAAATTTCTAGCGGCACTCGAAGAAAGCTTAAAAACAGTACCAAACGTGTAATAGAAGCTCCAATTAAGAACTGCTCCATAACTAATAATAAATTTAAAGGTAACATGCACCAAATTAACGAATGGAAATATGGTATAGCTAATTGGATAATCTCTGGATCTTGGTTGGTTAAATATAGTATTTTAGGTGCAAACCAAATAACTAACATCATAGGAATTGCGAACAAAAAAGCTAAAATAACCCCTTGATTAACCGCAATACGCATACCGCGCTTATCGTTTATCCCATGACTATGGGCAACCAATACACTAACAGCGCTTAATATACCAAAAGCAATCGATATTAAGGCTATATAAATACCCCAAACTAATGCATTAGTTGCCAACTCTTTGTGGCCTAAATGCGCAATCATCATGGTGGTTATTATTCCACTTGAGGCATAAACCAATTGAGAACCAATTAGCGGTAACGAAAGGCGTAGAGATTTTTTTAATTCTAGAGTAATAGGTTGGAATTTACGAGTTATATACATTTTAAATGCTTAATTTACAAAAAACCACTATATGTTATTTACCAATTAAGACTATATTTATTTAAGATCGAATGCAATTAGAAGTTAGAATTGATTGAAATATTCAAACAACATGAGATTTTATTGCCAATAACCTTGCTTTTAAATAGGGTTTTAGCAGTTTTTCTAAATGAACTATAGGGCAAGAATCTTAAAAATAGTTCTGCGGTGTGATACGAAATTTAAATATTAAAAAGATAGCTTTAAGTGTTTGGTGGTTGTTGTATCTGGTATTTTGCTAGAAAAAATCAATTCGTTAATTCTTTATTGTAAGAGCCTATGTATTGGCTGTATAATTTGGGCTTAATAAAAGTTTGAACGAATAAAATCAGTCATGGGTTTTCTGTGGCATAATTAAAATTCTTATTGGAGGATGTATGATTAAAAAAATATTACTTAGCATTGTGTGCCTGTTTTATTTCCAAGTGGTTTTTGCCGCTGATGATTTTTTTGTATATATGTTGTCATATGGAAAAAGAAACCCAGTAATAGTGTATTGCGGCATCACAAAAGATCCAGAAAGAAGAGCGCGGCAACATGCAAATAATGAGACAATGCTTTATAATACCTTTGATACTATGACGGTATTTGCAGGTCCGATGCCTGAGCCCCAGGCGTACGCTGAAGAAACAAAGTGTATCTATCAATACCCAATTCCAAAATTGTACCAAACCTATCCAGGCAACCCTATTCGCCGCAGTGAGCATCAAACTGATGCAGAGAAGCAGAAAGCAATTCAAGAATATGAATCAGGCTGCGATGTCTCGCGGCTTAGGCAGGTTTTAGAGCCCGATGTTGCATATACTCTTGATGTTTTAAAAGCACTTGGGTGTGAAGGCTGTGGCGCACCTGTGACAGAGAGAGTGATTAAATATAGTCAGGACCATTTTGATGGACAGGTATTTTGTATGGAATGTCAGCGTCAGTACAGATGATTACCAGCCGAGGTCTTTATAACCCGGGTTAGTGCTTTAAGTTTGGGCAACGGTAAAACGATAAAACGTACATGTTGGGTCTGTGGCTAAACAGGGGGCGCTTAAAAAGGGTTTTTACCAAACAGTTGTAATAAGCCAAATCGTGTGGGGATTTTGTGGGAGTGAGTACTCCATTGTTATCCAAAATGCGCCAAATGTAGTGGGCGGCCCGTATTTAAAATAACAAAAAATCAAGCAATTACAGTTTAAGCACACAATTCGGAGGCCAACGCTCTATCCAACTGAGCTACAAGCACGTGTTTTGCTTTTCCAAGGACTGCCCTGTGGTTTTATAATAAAACTTTCATACATATTTTGCGCGGCTTTTCTTATATCGATATTCAGACCTTATTCCCATTTTTTTTATACTTCGTTATTCTATTTATTAAATAATTTTTATTGCTTACTATTTTTTTTCCTGTTTCTTTCTCGAGCTTAACTCTCGCTTCTTTTGCCACGCACCCACCACGCTTAGAAACATTTTTGTTTTCATAAAAACCAGCAGGATGTTCGACATTAGTAATTTCAGTAGTAGCTGCCTCACCCAACATTGAAAAAATCAACTCTAGGTCATTCATATGATCGCGCAAGTTTTCTCGTTTCAACCCTTTAAGTCTTTTATATTCGCTCGAAGTTACACCGAAAGCAGCTTTGGATATTTCAGCCGTTAATATTTCATACTCTTTGGCTTCCTTTACCCCATGCTCCTTCCATGTATCGGTTAAAGTGGCGCGAATCTCAATACCACGCATACGTTTTTCAATCCATGCATCTGAATATCCTTTAGCTTTATATATTTCGCGGGTACGTTTAGTTGCTAATTCTGGATCTTCAATTTCCTGAATTCTTTCATATCCAACCTTGGCCAACCAACGCTTGAATGGTTCGGCTTTGGGCGAAGGAATAGATTGAATAATGCGTAGAACACTTTCAGTATTGGCACAATCAGTTTCATATTTCTTGCCATCGGCTGATTGCAATTTCAGTTGTCGACAAATTGTCGACAACTCACAACCATCCTCAGTTATCACCCTAACTTTCATTCTATACCAATAGTCACGCGGATTTGTGCTCTCGGTTAGCGCTTCTATTATATCAACAACCGAAAACAACCACTCACCATTGCGCAAAACTTTTCGAATTTTCTTGCCTTCAAACAAAGCTATTTTTGTGGTTGCTAATTCTTTGCTCATTTTAACTCCACTTGTTATTGAAAACCAACTCCCTGCAAGCTTACAAAAATGGACCAAAAACTCAATACGGTAATTTATACTTTTAAGCACAATCCGGAGGCCAACGCTCTATCCAACTGAGCTACGAGCACATATTTAAACATCATTCCGACTACCGATTCACATCGTAAGCACTTAACTTGCCAGAGTCAATTAATGAAAAATCAATATCATCCCAACTAATACAAGCATATTTTTATCAACCCCAACACTAAAATCTCATTTACAATCAAAACATTACCGCGCCTTACTAAAATCTCATTTACAATCAAAACATTACCGCGCCTTAATATTTTCTTAACAATTGTCTGCTATTATTTCTTTTATGAGCAATAAACTTAGGAAGCAAAACATGTTCAATCGATTGATAAGAGCCACCATTGTCTTTTCTTTTTTTGCTATCACCAGTGCATTTGGAGTAAGCGATGAGGTGCATGCAAACTATTTAAAGTTCTCAAGACCCATCTCAAAAGAAGAGCTGCAAAAAATACCACATGCTGAAGAATATAAACTAACTGCAGAAAACGTAAGAATTATGGACGCTGAGTCGATTTTAGACGGAATAAGCAAAGGAGGAGATGACACCCACCCAGCCCTTTCACCAGATCGCATTAGTTATTACAGGTCAATTATCTCGGATGCAAGCGGGGATAGTTTAGTAGAAGCATTTAGGAATTTCCTTGAAAACAGTGAATTTAAAAAAACAGTAGAAATAGATCCCCAAGAAAGCACCTTGAGTTTGCGAGGTCTAGACGGTCATATTTATACTTCAAAATTAAAAGAAATAGACCCAGAAGAGTTGAAAGAAATAGACCTCGAGAAAAGCACTCTAAACCTGCATGGCACGGACGGTAGAATCCATGCTTTAAAATTAAAGGAAAGGGATCTCTTAGAGTTAAATGGCCCCTTTCCACCAAGATGCATGAGGGAATGCAATTATATTTACACACGTATAGATATGGATTCTTTGGATAAAGAAAAATTTAAAGAAGATTTTTTACAAGAAATATCGCGCGACAAAAGTAATCCGGTTTATAAAAATGCCATGGTCATATTTTTAGCTGCTAATGAATATAACTTGTATTTCCCCGTGGCTTGCCACGGGTAC
>CAZMGW010000032.1:0-14481 GCA_964565935.1 uncultured Coxiellaceae bacterium | reverse complement strand
CGCAGGGCTGGGGAAAGAGGTAAAAGGTAAAATAAAGCCCTGAAGGGGCGTGATAATTTATGCTAAAACAAAAAACATTATTTAGTTTATTGGCGCTTTTTGTCGGGGCCGTTTTGCCGCTGGCTTTTGCGCCTTTTGGTTTTTATTTGGTTACTGAAGGTGCCCTAGTTTTGTTGCTTTTAATTTGGAGTAGGGAGATATCTCCTGGCTTGGCTTTTTGGTATGGATGGTTGTTTGGTTTGGCATTTTTTAGCTGTGGTGTTTATTGGATTTATATTAGCATCCATCATTTTGGCAATGCACCGGTGATGTTGGCAGTGCTTATTCTTGCCCTGCTTGTTGCTTTTATGGCCCTGTTCCCAGCATTTCAGGGGTATCTGTTAAATCGTTTTTATCCGCAAAATGATTGGCGCAAATTTCTTTTAGCATTTCCAGCGAGTTGGGTGGTTTTAGAGTGGTTGCGTGGTTGGGTGCTAAGCGGTTTCCCGTGGTTGTTTTTAGGTTATGGTCACATTGATTCGCTGCTTCGGGGTTGGGCTACGGTTTTTGGGGTTTATGGCGTTTCTTTTGTGATAGCTCAAACTTCCGGGGCGGTGGTTTGCATGTTTTTTTATCGCAAAAATATCAAATTTATTGCCGTGTTAGCTTTGTTGATAGCGATGCTTTGGAGTGGTGGTTTTTATTTGGCAAAAATCAATTGGACTAAGGAAGCAGACGAGCCAATTCAAGTGAGTTTGATCCAAGGCAATATTCCCATTACACAAAAATGGGGAAATGAAAAAGAGTTGGCTAAGGCTTTGAATTCTTATGCTCTTTTAACAGCTGAGAATTTTGCTAGTAAAATTATAGTATGGCCAGAAGCAGCAATACCCACCTATCCTGAGAACGTGCAACTTTATTTAAAATTGTTATCTATGGCTGCGAAGCTGCATAACACCACGATTTTGAGCGGTATCCCTTTTTACGATAAAGAAACTGACCGTTATTATAATGGCATTTTATCTGTTGGTGCTAACGAGGGGCGTTATTACAAACGGCATTTAGTGCCGTTTGGGGAGTATCTGCCTCTAAGCTTTATGTTAAGTTGGTTGCATAACTATCTTTTGATTCCGATGTCTGGTTTTTCCAGCGGCGCAAAAAATCAACGTGATTTATTGATTGGCGATACCGTATTGGCGCCATTTGTTTGTTATGAAATTGCTTATGCGGGTTTGGTGTTGGAATATCTGCCAAGGGCAGGGCTTATAGTTACAGTTTGTGAAGATGGTTGGTTTGGTAGGTCGATTGCGGCGGCACAACATTTGGAAATTGCGAGGATGCGCTCACTTGAGGTTGGGCGTTATCAGTTATTGAGCGCTACCACCGGAATTACTGCAATAATTGATGCTGGTGGTAATGTTGTTTCTCAAGCACCAGTATTTGAGCAAGCGGTTTTAACAGATAAAATTCAAATTTTATCTGGGGCAACACCATGGGTGAAATATGGGCAGTACGTATGGTTGTTTTTGCTGTTGATGATTTTGCTTATGGGTAGGTGGAGAAAATTCAGGCATTATAAATAACAAGCCTATTTTTCAACAGATTGTTGGTTAACGAGTTCAACCATTCATAGATAGTGCCGTTTAACGTTGAATTCAGTTGCATCCAAACTACCAACGGGTTTTTTCGAATTTAAGAAATTCTTTTTGTGTTGCTAGTGGAGAAAAATTAGCTTAAAATACAAGCATATTCTTTTAGTTAAGAGGTTTTTGTATGTCATCATTGATCAAGGGTAAAAGTCAGAAAGATATATTAGCGGCTTTAGAGGCCGCAAGTAAAACTTTAAAAGTGATTCCTTCGCAAGTAGTTGGAGCAAAAGAGAATCTAGAGGTAACAAAAGTGTCCAAAGTGCCCGCCAAAGCAATTCCAGTAGCGGAACTAGGAAAGCGTACACAGCCTAAACCTGATGTCGCAAAAGGGGTTTCTACTAAGTAGAAGAGAGGTTATCCGAGGCCTATTACTCACATTTAAATGCTAATGTAGCCTTGTATTCGTGGTCGGCTGGAGTATACGGGCCTGCTGTTTTGCTTTGTGGTAACAGATCTTGGGCAAATTTCACAAGTTTTTGTTGGGTTTTGTCAATTCCTTGGTATTTTATTTCCTGGTCTATCAATTTTGGTTTGTTGCCATATTGTCCACAAATATCTTGGGATTTAATCATGGCGAGTTTTACCGCTTCTTCTTGATTTGAGGCAGTGGTAATAACTGTAAATAGCCCTCCGGTTTGAGGGATAACAGAGGTTGAGTTGCACGCGGCAACAGTTGTTAACAATCCCGCGACCAGCATGAGTCTGCTTGCTATAGTTTTCATTTTATCGATCCTAAAAATTAAATTTCTTGAGTAAATAATACCATGAAATTTAGCCAAACCTAAAGTTAAATACAAAATAATCTAAAATTATGATATCTTAATTATATGAGCTCTGTCTTTAAAAGTGTTGCCATAATTGGTCGACAAAATACTGCTGATGCTAGCAAGACGCTGGCAGGCTTAATCAAACATCTACAAAAGAAGAAAATCAATATTGTATTGGAGCATGATACAGCACAGATATTGCCTAGCTACAACATTCCTGTTATTCCCCGTGAAAAATTGCGCGATAATTGTGATTTGATTGTTGTGATTGGTGGTGATGGTAGTCTTCTTAGTGCAGCTCGCATAGCTGCTCGGCAAGATTTGCCCATAATCGGTATTAATCGTGGGCATTTAGGATTTTTAGCGGATATTACTCCAAATAAAATCGCTAAAATTGACGCGATTTTAGCCGGCGATTTTTATGAAGAACAGCGTTTCTTGTTGACAGCAGAAATGCAAGATCACGACAAAAAAGCCTTTACTATGCGAAGCCTCGCGCTCAATGATGTGGTGTTTCTTTCATATATTGCCGGGCATATGATTGATTTTTCAGTATATGTTGATAAGCGGTTTTTGTGTGATTACTATGCTGATGGGTTGATTGTCGCAACCCCGACGGGATCAACCGCGCATGCATTATCTAGTGGCGGACCAATTTTACATCCAGCTCTTGAGACTGTGGTGTTAGTACCTATGTTATCGCATAACTTAAGCAGTCGACCAATTGTGATCAAAAGTGATAGTGTAATTGAGGTTGTTTTTAATGATGCAAATACTACGGACCTGTTAGTACGATGTGATGGTCAGGTGCAAACGATGCTTCATGGTAGTTCAGTTAAAATAAAAAAAGCCAAGGAAAAATTACGCCTTTTACATCCAAGTGATTATAATTACTTCGAAACCTTGCGCACGAAGATGCATTGGGAGACGAAATAAATAGAGGTTGAGCAAAGCGTGGTGGCACTGTGTTTCTTTTTTGAGACAATAAATTACAATAGTCAATTATGCTGACTTACATTAATATAAAAAATTTCGCTATAATCAAAGAGTTAGAGTTGGATCTGCAGCCAGAAATGACGGTTTTAACTGGAGAAACTGGCGCTGGTAAGTCTATCGTAATCGATACTTTAGAATTAGCGCTTGGGGCTCGTGCTGATACTTCGCTTATTCGTAAAAATGCCGACCGCTGCGAAATCACGCTAATGTTTGATCTTACTAATCTATCGCATGTGCGCGAGCTGTTAATAGAACAAGAATTAGATAGCGAAAACGAGTGCATTATTCGCCGCACCATTTCAAGCGATGGTCGTTCTAAAAGCAGCATCAATGGCAATTCATGCACCCAGCAAACACTACGCAATATTAGCGCGTTGTTAATTGATATTCACGGCCAACATGAACACCAGGCGTTATTAAATCCCGAACGACAGCGCGAATTGCTTGATGCGTTTGCGGACAACAAAATTCTCGCTGCTAAAGTAAAGCAAATTTATAATTCTTGGTTGAAAATCAAAAAAGAGCTAATTGATCTTGAGAATTGTGCTGAAGATTACCCAGCTAAAATTGATTTTTTGACCTATCAGCTAAAAGAGCTGGAGTCGATCGATTTTAGTGTTGAGAATTTAGAAGATTTGCGTGCTGAACAAAAGCGTTTTAGCAATACGGAGCAAATCGCGGTTAGCCTCAATTCGGCATTAGATATTATCACTGAAGAGGAGAATAACTCTGTTGTTCGTGGCTTGTACACCGCTAAAAACAAATTAGAGAAATTTAAGGATATTGATTCAAATATCGCCAGCACGCTTGAGTTATTGAATAATGCAATTATTCATGCTCAGGAAGCGTCGACAAATATACGCCAACATTTACATTCCATCGAATTTAATGAGGAAAAACAAAAGCAAGTTGAAGAGAGCCTAACTTGTATCTATGATTTAGCGCACAAACATCAAGTGCAACCCCAAGATTTGCCTAAAGTACGTGAGGAACTTGAGCAGCAACTTAACAATCTACAGACGATAACTGTCAAATTAGAACAAGCCCAAATCGAAGCCAAAGAGATAGAAAAATCTTACTTGGAAGCCGCAAATGAATTGAGTCTTAAGCGGAACTTGGCAGCTAAAAAGCTTAATCAATTAGTAACGGAAAAAATGCAGATTTTAGGGATGATCGGCGGTAAATTTGCCATAAATTTTTTACCCAACATTAATAAGACTTTTAGCGCTAATGGATTAGAAAGGATAGAGTTTTTGGTTAGCGCCAATCCTGGGCAGCCTCTGCAACCATTAAATAAAGTGGCATCTGGCGGTGAATTGTCGCGCATTAGTCTTGCTATTCAGGTGATCACTGCGGAAAAAGAAGTTACACCCGCTTTGGTATTTGATGAAATTGATGCTGGCATTGGCGGCAAAATAGCCGATATTGTTGGACAGCTTTTGCGCAAGCTTTCCGAGAAAACTCAAGTAATTTGTATAACTCATTTACCGCAGATAGCTGCGCAAGGGCATGATCATATTTTGATCGAAAAAATGACAGAAGCAAATGATACAGAAGTTGCGTTGACAACTTTGAACCAAAACGAACGGGTTGATGAAATTGCGCGTATGCTCGGCGGTGTCAAGATAACACAGCAAACCATAGCTCATGCAAAGGAAATGCTGAATGCGGTGATTTAATACCCAGGGCCTATCGCATTTAAATGCGATAGGCCCTGGGGCGCTGGATAGGACTTTTCTATGCTGTGAAATATATTAAAGCATGGAGGAGGGCTTATAATATTGAAACCCAGCCTTGTGTTGGTACAAAATTTTCCATTTTTTTATCTATACTAGAAAAAAATAATCAGGAAATGTAGTATATTCAATTGCATATATTTTGCGGTGACTTTGATAACTAGTTTGATAATATAGAAAGCAACAAATCATCATTACCTGATTTTTGTTCTTTTCAAACCAAAACTTTTCACGTACAATCTTCCGCCTGATTAAATAGAAAGAGGTTATAAATCCAAATGGTAGTAATTCGTTTATCTCGAGGTGGTACTAATAAGAGACCGTTTTATACGGTAGTTGTGGCAGACCGTCGTGCGTCACGTGATGGTTGTTATCTTGAACGTTTGGGTTATTTCAACCCAATTGCAACTGGTGGCGAAAAGCGTCTTGAGCTTGATCGGGAGCGTATTAGTCATTGGATTGGCCAGGGTGCACAGCCTTCTGAAAGAGTGGCTCATCTTCTGCGCGAGTTGGATAAACCAGAAATTCTTGAAAAGCGAAAAGCAAAAAGTACTGCACGCAAAACACACAAGAAAGAAAAGGCTAAAGCAGAGGCAGTAGCGACAGAAGTCAAAGAAGAAGTGGTTGCTGAAGAGGCTAAGTAATTTACCCAAATAGTAATTTTATGTTCGATCCTGTGATCATCGGTAGTTTTGGCAAGACTTTCGGTGTTCGGGGTTGGATTAAGATCAATTCATTTGCTATTCCCCGGAAAAATATTCTTGATTTTAAGCCCTGGCTAATCCAAAAAAATAATTCTTGGGAAGAGTTTTATTTTACAGATAGTCGCCAGCATGTTGATAGTATCGTTGTAAAATTGCCAAATTGTAACTCGCCTGAAGAGGCGCGCGCTTTTACCAACATTAAAATTGGTGTTTGGCGCAAACAGCTGCCAAAGTTGCAAATTGATGAATATTATTGGACAGATCTTGTTGGTTTGAAAGTGATCAATTCAGATGGGGTTGATCTTGGGGTGGTACAGGCGCTAATGGCGACTGGGGCAAATGACGTGTTAGTTGTAATGGGTGATCGCAAACGTCTTATTCCCTATATTTCAGACGTAATTCTTAAGGTTGATTTGGCAAAAAAAATTATTCGTGTTGATTGGGAACAGGATTTTTAATAGGTAGTAAAGACGGATTCATGCACTTTGATATTGTTACTCTTTTTCCAGAGATGTTTATAGCTCTTGATAGCGGTATCACTGGCCGCGCAAGGGAAAAAGGGTTGATTGCACTAGATTTTTGGAATCCACGGGATTATACCAAAAATAGCTATCATAAAGTTGATGATAGTCCGTATGGTGGTGGTCCAGGGATGTTGATGTTGTTTGAGCCTTTGCAGTTAGCGATTCAGGCTGCTCGTAAAGCAGATGGCGAGTCTCCGTTGGTGGTTTATTTAACACCGCAAGGCGAATTATTAAACCAAAATTTAATAACTAAACTTGCTGGCCAAAAGCGTTTGATTTTGCTTGCTGGACGTTATGAAGGTATTGATGAGCGCCTAATTGAAAGCGAAGTAGATGTTGAGGTGTCGATTGGCGATTATGTTTTAAGTGGTGGAGAGTTGGCTGCCATGGTGGTTGTCGATGCTATTACTAGACAGCTTCCTGGGGCGTTGGGGGATGCAGATTCATCTAAACAAGATTCTTTTGTTGATAATTTGCTTGATTATCCGCATTATACCAGACCGGAAGTCATTGCCGAGCGGAGCGTTCCCAAAGTTTTATTAAGTGGCGATCATGCGGCAATTGCTCGTTGGCGGCGAAAACAGGCGCTGGGTCGTACTTGGATTAGACGACCGGAGCTATTAGCAAAAATCGAGTTGACAGCGGCTGATAATATGTTATTAAATGAATTCATTGAAGAGAGGTAATTTATGCATCACATAATACAACAGCTTGAAAAAGAACAAATAAATGGCAAAAAAATCCCAAAATTTTCTGCGGGCGATACGATCATCGTTAAGGTGAAAATTAAAGAAGGCGAACGCGAGCGTTTACAGGCGTATGAAGGAATCGTTATTGCCAAGAAAAATCGGGGCCTTAATTCTTCATTTACAGTACGTAAGATTTCCCATGATGAAGGGGTAGAGCGTGTGTTTCAAACTTATAGCCCACAGATCGAGAGCATTACATTCAAGCGTTCTGGTGATGTGCGCAAAGCCAAGCTTTATCATCTGCGCGAGCTTTCAGGTCGTAAAGCGCGTATTCGTGAGAAGATAGTGCAAAAAAATGAAACCACGACGGAAAGTGCAACATAGTGATTGCATTATTGCTAGCCCTATAGGAAAACTGGGTCTAATAGTTGTCAATAATAAATTAGCAGCAATTCAATTTTTGCCAGCGAAAACCCCCTTGCTTGCTGCACAAAATTCTGCGGCACGTCAAATTGTTATCAAAATCAATAAATACTTTCGTAATCCAAAGTTACAGCTTAAACTGTTTACGCAGGTGAAAGGCACAGTATTACAGCAAAAAATCTGGAATGCTTTGCAAAAAATTCCTTGTGGTAAGGTCGTAACTTACGGAGAACTAGCGCAAAAAATCGGTACTAGTCCCCGTGTTATTGGTAATGCTTGTCGGCGCAATCCTGTTCCAATCGTGATTCCTTGTCATCGTGTGGTTGCGGCAACAGGACTCGGTGGGTATTGTGGAAAAGTTAATAAAGAACTTCTGGAAATCAAAAAATGGCTGCTATGGCATGAGGGTTATTTAAATGAAAATTAGAATGCCGGAATTTGAGAGGGGCAAGGTGCTTGTGGTTGGTGACGTTATGCTGGATCGTTATTGGCATGGCGATGTTGCTAGAATTTCCCCCGAAGCACCAGTGCCCGTGGTGCATATACGTCAAGTTGAAGAGCGTATTGGTGGTGCTGGTAATGTTGCCATCAATATTTGCGCTTTGGGATGTCATGCAAGCCTTTTAGGTTTGGTCGGAGAAGATGAAGTAGCAAACACTGTAGAAAATATTTTAGAACAAGCGCGGGTAGAAAGTTGTTTATTGCGCGTACCTGGCGGTACAACAATCAGTAAATTACGCGTTGTTGGTCGCAATCAACAACTAGTTCGTCTAGATTTAGAAGAAAGCTTTAAACAGTGGAATGAAGAAGATTTTTTTGCGGCATATGCAAGTCGCTTAGCTGACAGCGACTTGGTCATTTTTTCTGATTATGGTAAAGGGACTTTGCGTAAGGTCACATCAATGATTGAGCTTGCACGTAAAATGCAAAAGCCAATTTTAGTTGATCCAAAGAGTAAGGATTTTAGTATTTATCGTGGTGCTACGATTATAACGCCCAACTTAACTGAGTTTGAAGCGGTGGTTGGTCATTGCAATAACGAGGCAGAAATTGAGACCAAGGCCTTAAAGTTAATACAACAATATGATTTTCAAGCAATTTTAGTTACTCGAGGTGCTCAGGGGATGAGTTTAATATCTGCAAGTTCCCCCACCATACATTCACCTACCAAAGCACAAGAGGTTTATGATGTGACTGGTGCTGGTGATTCAGTAATTGCCACTTTAGGAGCTGCTATGGCAGCCGGTGAAGATTTATCCCAGGCAATAGTGCTTGCTAATGCTGCCGCTGGCGTGGCAGTGCAAAAATTGGGTGCTGCAGCCGTTTCTATTTTTGAGTTGAGGCGTGCAATGAGGTCTCAGCAAGGCATACGCACCTCTATATTAGATGAAGAGCACTTATTGCAACAAGTTGCTGAGGCACGTGCTCATGGTGAAAAGATTGTCATGACCAATGGTTGTTTTGACATTTTACATTCGGGGCACGTAATTTATTTGGAGAAAGCTAAAGAGCTTGGTCAAAGATTAATTATCGCAGTAAATGACGATGAATCGGTGCGTCGTTTAAAAGGGTCTAAGCGGCCTATTAATAAAGTACAAGAACGCATGTTGGTTTTGGCGGCATTAGATTCTGTGGATTGGGTGGTGCCATTTTCTCAAGATACGCCTGAGCGGCTAATCAAGCTGGTTTCTCCCGATGTTTTGGCTAAGGGTGGGGATTATCAAGTGCAAGAAATTGCTGGTTCAGATCATGTGCTTAGCAATGGCGGAGAAGTGGTGATTATCCCGTTTGAAGATGGATTTTCAACCAGCTCTACGCTAGAAAAAATTAAAAATAATTGTTAAGGGTTCAATATGATAATAGTAACCGGAGGAGCTGGTTTTATAGGTAGCAACCTGGTGCAGGGTTTGAATAAGATTGGCCGCAACGATATTTTAGTGGTTGATGATTTAACCGACGGCACCAAGTTTAAAAATCTAGTTGATTGCAAGATTTTGGATTATCAGGATAAAGAGGATTTTCTTGCGCATATCAAAAATGGAAAAGATTTTGGTGAAAAAATTGAAGTTATATTTCACCAAGGGGCGTGTAGTACCACTACAGAATGGGACGGCGCATACATGATGCGCAATAATTACGAATATAGCAAAACTCTGTTTCATTATTGTCAGAGTGAACACGTCCCGTTTATTTACGCTTCTAGCGCGGCGGTTTATGGTGTCAATAAAAACTCCAAGGAAAAAACAGAAAATGAAAACCCGTTGAATGTTTATGGATATTCGAAATTATTGTTTGATCAGTATGTGCGTCGATTTTTGCCTGATACAAAAAGCCAAGTAGTGGGGTTGCGTTATTTCAATGTTTATGGCCCGCGGGAACAACATAAGGGCGAAATGGCCAGCACCATTTGGCACGCCAATCAGCAAATGTTACGTGATGGTAAAATCAAGTTGTTTGCTGGGTATGATGGCTATAATGATGGCGAGCAATTACGCGATTTCGTTTTTGTTGAAGATGCAGTTAATGTAAATTTGTGGTTTTGGCAAAAACAAGGTCGTAGTGGAGTTTACAATGTTGGTACTGGCAAAGCTGAAAGCTTTAATACCATGGCTTGTGCGGTATTAGCTTTTCACGACAGGGGTGAAATTGAATATATTCCCTTTCCAGAAAAGTTGCGCGGCCGTTACCAAAGCTTCACTCAAGCAGATTTTACAGCATTGCGTGCAAGTGGTTGTGATGTTTGTTTTCGCGATGTTACCGGTGGCGTGAGAGATTATTTAAGTGCATTATAAAAAATTGTTATTACTTTTTTATAATGGGATGCTCTTTACAAGAGCATCCCATTAAAACCATTTATTGCGGACAATTTGCTAAACGAGAGGCAAGGTTGGTATCGGTTTCATCTTCTTGTTTAGTGGTTACCCAGCATTTATTTTCAAAAAATTTTCCTATCGGTTGGATATAATCAGTTTTGAATTTTTCTGCATCTTGATTTTGTGCTTGCATTGCTATTATTGTTGATACCAGCTGAGCGCGCTCATTGTCTTGATGTAGTTTGTGTAAGAAATAAACCACTTTATTTAGCGTATATAATGTTTCTAAATTAATATCGGCTACTGATTTTTTCTTTAGATCATCATATGTCATTTCCAGACCCTCTGTGGCCATCTGTTTCTCTTTCTCAACCAAGCTTAATAGCTTTTTCTTTGAGGTTGGGTCTTCAGATTTAATCCTTGTCTGGTACATATTAATAATATTGTTGTGATAAAGAGTTTGTAGCGCAAGCAATACGTTATATTTATTTTTGTATTTCTTGTATAGAGAGTTGGAGTTTAAGGCAGCTATCATGTCCGTATGTTGTTCGGCAGGAACAGTTATTGGATCTGTTTTATCTGGAACAGAAATAGCCATGTCTTTATTCGTTGCTGCTGCTTGTTCTGCAGTAAAAAACTCTACTGGAGGCGGAGTTAATTGAAAAAGATATGCCATAAACCATTGTGCTTTTTGTTTAGCTATTTCATCCTCATAGCCGTCCGGCCCAAGCAGAACATTTATACTTAGAGTGCTAATATCATTATCAGGTATCGTAGCCGTTGAGTCGAAACCTAAAACAGCTACCGTCGGAGTAGCCACATCTTTGCCATCCACTTGTCTTATTGTGATTTTTTGTCCAAGTCCAGTAATTAACGTATCTTGATCAGTTTGTTTGATGCTATTAGTTGCCTGGTTGTAATAAGCAAGCTCTTTTGTTAATAACTTGCTAAGTTCGGTATCAACGGCTTCTTGTATGGTCTTTATATTATATTTTTTGGCTGTAGAAAAAGCTCCTGTTTTTTTATCTTTATCCGTATAATCAATTGTAGAAATAAACCCGATATTTGAAGCGTACCAAGAATAAAAATTATTGACATAAGCATCTATTTTAGCGTCAAGAGTGCTTTGAGCGATGCCGTCAGATGTTCGGTTAATTATAAAAATTTTATTAAGTGCGCTTAAGACGGTATCTGCTGCTGGTTTTGCAGTGCCTGTTAATGCATTAACAATAGCCACCTGCCAACCTATTGTTGCCGGAGCATCGCTAGTACCTGTTTTTGCATCAGATAGTGAGATGGTTGGTCCATTGGAACTTGTTGCTTGATCAGAAAATGCTGGTGTTTGTAGCAAGACCATACAGAACAAGGCGACAGTTTGTAGTTTAATATTTCTCATAAATTTTCTCTATTTGTAAGTTAACGATATATGCTGGTTCTTGGTTGAGTTGTTGATTGGGTTGCTGGGACTTGAGTGTTAAATGTCGATTTTGGCCGTTGAGGTTGCTGAAACTTAAATTCTGGTTGTTGGGATTCTTGGTTTGTTGGAGGTGGTAATTTTAATCCAGGGTTGCGTTGGATTTGTGGTGCTTGATCTGTTGCTTCATAATTGCCTGGTTTTGGTATTTGAAAGGCTTGGGTTGTTTTCGATGGTTTTGCGTCATTTTCGTTTGGTATTGTCACATCTTCGGTTGCTATTGGTTTTATACCCATTTGATCCATTACCTTCAATTTTTTCTGAGCAAGTGCGCAATCTGTATCACCAGGGGCACAGGTTGCGGCCAGAGAAAATGTTGATAAAAATAGTGCTATTAAGCAGGTTGCAACTTTTATTATATTAGGCATTTCCTTTGTCTCCCAGAATTTTTAAAACTGTGTTTAAACGATCTTCTGCAAATACACGGCCGAGAATGCGCAAGCGTTCAAAGACCATATTGCGTCGTAAAAATACTCCAGGCTCATCATCAGGTGAGTCCGAATTTTCTTTTGCAAACATGAGTAGTTTAGATGCGGCTCCAGGGTGGGCAATATCTAGATACTGTAGTAATCTAAGCATCCTGCCCATTTTTATAGAAGTTGCGATTTGAATAATTTTGTCTTCTTCTTGTAGGTCGATATAACCGATGTCGTCTAGTGCGGTTGCGAATTTGGTTACGGCTTGTTCTAATTCTGGATTGCCATCAAATGTCCAAGCTTCAACATTCTCCATAAAGCAGATTGCTTTATAGGCTAGAGGATCATGATATTCATGCCAAAATTTATGAATTCCTTCAATATTAAGATCGGGCATGGTGCATTCCCTTAAGATTCTATTAAAAATATTGTCAAAATTATACACAATGTGAAAAGAAGCTGCAATTTAATTATCCTAAAATCCAGAAGTTAAAACCTAACACGAACGCTTAATATAATGAATCTAACTGTTTTTTTTGGGGAATTTTCGCTTATCGTGGGGGTAACCGCTGTCTTGCGAAAATTTCCAAAAGAAAATAGCTATCTCCAATGTCTTAAACGCTCTCGTTACGGTTTCAACTGCCGGATTTAGGATTATTGTTTAATCATATGATTTTTGTTGTATAATACTCCCAAGATTTAAATTTATTCCCCGGCTTGCTGCGGGAACAAAGCCATGGGGGAAGTCAAAAAATTGATTTTTTATTTTGCAACAATTTGATTGTATTTGTGTTTTTTAGATATGGCAGCGTGTGATGCCAAAATAACAATAGGAAGTTCAGTGTGAATAATTATTTTCTAATTTTTTTAGGGGGTGGCATTGGTTGCATGATGCGTTATTGGGTTTCTTATAACGCATACGCATTGATGGGACAAAAATTTCCATATGGAACCTTAGTGGTAAATATCACTGGTTCATTTTTAATGGGGCTGCTGTCCATAATTATCTTAGAGCGCTTTAACAGCATGGCGCCGCAATTGCGGGCATTCTTGTTAATAGGTTTCTTAGGCGGCTACACTACGTTTTCTTCATTTTCGATTGAAACCTTTAATCTGTTTGAGCAGGGAGAAGTAATAAAAGCTTTATTAAATACAGGAGCGGGTGTGGTGCTGTGTATTATCGCTGCATGGGGAGGCGTTATTTTAGGGAGACAAATATGAAAAATATTAATGTTACTAATGTTACTGTGGTTCGAGTTTATATAACTGAAACTTCAAAGTTGCTGGAAAAGGTATTCAGTTATTTAAAAGATGAGGCTAAAGTTCGCGGGGTTACGGTATTTCGTGCCATTAGCGGTTATGGGGATAATAAAAAAACACATACCGCGTCACTTGTTGATTTGTCGCTAGATTTGCCATTGGTTATAGAGTTTTTTGATGAGAAGGATAAAACTGTGCCCATCATCGAGCATTTAAATTCTATTTTGAAGCCAGAGCATATTATTTTTTGGGATGCAAAGTCGAACAGCTAAATTTAGCACCATCATCTAAGCGCAGTGCAGTCAAGCTGCCGCCCCAGACGCACCCAGTATCCAATGCAAAAACATTTGGCTCATCTGCCTCACCGTTTAAAGCGGCCCAGTGGCCAAAAAGAATTTGCACATTTTTGGTTTTACGCCAAGGAACTTTGAACCATGGTAAGAAGCCTGGCGGTGCGGTGTCAGCTTTGCTAGAAGTAACAAGCTCTAAATTTCCATGCAAATCACAAAAACGCATTCTGGTAAAAGCATTGATAATAAAACGTAGTCGGTCCCAGCCTTTTAAATCATTGCTCCACTTGCTTGGTTCGTTACCATATAAATTTTTTAAAAATTCAATGTGGTTATTTCCTTGCAGCGTCGCTTCAACTTCGCGTGCATAAGCGACTGCCTCATGCAAGTCCCAGCCGGGATAAATTCCCGCATGCGTCATAACAAAATTGCGTTTAACATCATGATAAAGCAGGGGTTGGTGCCGCAACCATTCTATTAATTCCAAACTATCGGGGGCGGTTAAGATTTGTTCGAGATGTTCAACTTCAAAGTCGACAATCTTATTATAAAAATTTAATAAGTGTAGGTCATGATTTCCCAGGACCACTTTGGCGTTTGGTAATTGTTTAATAAAACGCAAAACCTCGAGGGATTTTGGTCCGCGGTTAACTAAATCGCCGACAAACCACAAATGGTCGTTTTTGCAGTCGTAATTAATAATGCGCAGCAAAGCTTCTAGCTCATCAAAACAGCCTTGAATGTCGCCGATGCAGTAGGTT
>CAZMGW010000031.1:0-15017 GCA_964565935.1 uncultured Coxiellaceae bacterium | reverse complement strand
GGCGTTGTGGTTGATAAACGCGGCCGCACCAGCTTGCCTGGTTTATATGCGATCGGCGAAACCTCTTGCACTGGCTTACACGGCGCCAATCGCATCGCCAGCAACTCACTGCTTGAATGCATCGTTTATGGCAAGGCTGCAAGCGATGATATCAAACAAACCATTGCAACCATTGAACCACCCGAACCCGCACAACCTTGGGATGAATCACAAGTCACTGATTCTGATGAAGAAATTGTAGTGACTCACAATTGGGGAGAAGTACGGCGTTTGATGTGGGATTATGTCGGCATTGTCCGCACCAACAAACGCTTGGAACGAGCACGACATAGAATTGAGTTACTTAAGTCCGAAGTGCAAGAATATTATAGCAATTTCAGAATAAGCAAAAACCTGCTCGAATTGCGTAACCTAGTGGTAATTGCCGATATAATCATTCAATCCGCATCAGCAAGAAAAGAAAACCGCGGATTGCATTACAATTTAGATCATCTGGCAGAAAAGAGAAAGAGCTGATCGTAAATGGTTTTATATAAACAAATGCTCTTTTAAACTGGCCACCAATTTTATTAGTGTGTATTTCGTATAATCCTTAGAGATGTGCACTATATCCGCGAGATGATTATCAAGGTGCTTTTTTATTATTCCATAAAAATGCGCTGGGGTAACTATAACCAAATGTTTGTACTGATTTTGGTCCCAACCAGCCTTTAATTCATGCGCTAACTGCATTGCAAAATGCTCGGCTTCGACTTCCTTCGGATCATTTTTGCTAAAAGCGCCATACGCACCTGTATCGGTTTTATAATGCCCTGGTTTATCTGACATTAGATCCGTAATTTTTTTTCTACTATCGGGATGTGTAAGTTCACGCAATAACTTTAATTCACCGATACGCAAATTTTCTGAAGTTAAAAGCTTAGCTTCGGCCGCATTAGCAACTAATATCCATGTAGTCATTTTAGCTCTGTTATTAATTATATTTGAAAGTATTATAGTTGGTTTCAACCCTACCCTCAAGCTTAGTTTTTTCCAAGAAAATTATCAAGTTAAGTCTTTTCTTTAAATATTAATTAAGATACACTGTGCCCATTATAGCTCTATATAAAAGGGATTGCCTTGGTATCGCTTTTGCCACAAACAAAAAAAATTTGCTCTATCGAGATAAACGCTGAAGGAATTGCTTTTGCTTGTGCCCAAAATTCAGAAATCACAGCATGTTCATTCACTCCCTGCAAAGACAATATTCAACTAAAACAATGTCTTATGGATGTTGTTTTAAAGAACAATTTAAAAAAAACAACGTGTAATTGGGTTTTACACCCAGATCAATATCACTTAACCTTAGTCAATACCCCTAACGTACCACAATTTGAATATAAAAATGCCGTTCGTTGGCAAGTCAAAGATATAATCTCCTATCCATTAGAAGATGTTGCCATTGAGATTTTTTACCGTGATGACCTTGAAAAACGCCCGAAAAAAATTTACGTTGTAGCTGCACAAAGTAGTTTTTTACAAAAAACTATCGGCGTCATTAAAGAATGCCATCTCCAACCAACAGCTATAGATATTCGTGAGTTTGCAATCCGCAATTTAGTCACAAATCTAGTACCAGAAAACGAGCTAGTTGGATTTCTCGACATTACCGAGGAAAGCTGCCTAGTAGTAATAGTACAACAAAACCGTATACAATTCGTACGCCAAGTTCCACTTGGTATAAACAAAATAAAAACCGACAATTACAATGAATTAACAAATGAACTCCAACGTTCATTTAATTATTGTTCTAGTGAACTTAAGCAAACAATACCCGCGATGTTTTTTTTACCACCATCAGCATACATTAACCCTGACATAGCACAAAATATTGCGAAAATTTTAGGCAAAGAAATGGCCGTTTTGAATTTACAAAAAATGCTTCGTTTTACCACACCCATAAGCCCAGAAACAGAAGCGCACTGTTGGGCTGCAATTGGTGGGGTATTGCGCAAATAACAAAGTGGATAGGCTAATGGAACAAAATATTAACCTTTTAACAACGCTAAATATACAGCCAACATCTTTTTTAAACTCCGTCTTAATTGTACAGGCTACGAGCGGCTGGATTATATTGCTCATTTTGCTTTATAGCATTTCTTCTGTCTTACACTCGAATAAACAAAAAAGTCTCGTTTATCTAGAAGCAACTAAAAAAAGCATACAAATGCAAGTTGACGCTCTTAACCTAGAACTAACTGCATTTAGCCAAACCAACATACAGCAAGGCTTAACGAACCTCCCTTTTAGCTCTACCAACTTCATTGGCTTTTACCGCTACCTTGAAGACTTGGCAACATTCACCCCAAAAAATATTTGGCTTGATAATATTATATTCTCGCAACCAGATGATTTTATTATGCTTAAAGGCAATGCAACAACCGCAGCCGAAATCCCAATTTTCATAGATGCTTTAAATCAATCTGACGACTTTAATGACAAAAAATTTAGTACTCTGCAACTACAAAAAAACCCAGACTCTAACAGCATCGGGTTCGCCTTGGGCACAATTGCAGCTACAGAAACAGAATCAAACAAAACCAAATGAACCAATTACTAACCAAATATCAACAAACAATTGATAAACTACCACTAGAAGCAAGAGCTATAATATTAGCCGTAGCCTTGGGGTTTATTTTTATAATTTGGTATTATGGCTTCTGGAAAAGCCTACAAGCCGATGTATCTAAAACGAATAACTCCATAAAAGAGTTAGAATTAGCCATTCCATTACTAAAAGAACAGGTCTTTTTCACAGAAAAAAATCTCAAAGATAATCAAGAACAAGCGGCCAAGTCTAAAACAGAAAAAAACACCCCTCAAACAAAAGACGCTTCATTGCAATTAATATCTCCACAAAAAATAAATGAAGTTTTACAAGACCTATTAACGGCCAGATCTCATCTGGTTTTGCTCCAACTACAAAATTTACCACCAAAAACCGCAATTCTACCACAAACCAATTTAAAAGTTTTTGAACATGGTATAATCGTGAAATTCCAAGGGAACTATTTTTCCACCATGAACTACTTACAAGCAATTGAAAAATTAGGGTGGCGAATTTTTTGGGATAAACTAGAATATAAAGTTATCCAATATCCAATAGCAGAGATAACTTTACAAATTCACACTCTTAGTGATCAAGGAGATTGGATTGATGTATAATTTAGCTGCTTTTTTAATAATGTGTGCCTGTATGCTAACTTCAGCCGCATATGCTAGCAGCCCTTTACGCGACCCGACTAAACCACCCGGAGTAACCTCATATGAAACCTCCGGAGGGAATATTAGAATTGATGCTATCTTTTTTAATAAAGATAATAATGGCATTAGCACCGTAATTATAGGAGGACGCAAATTTGTAGTCGGTGATAAAATCATGGATGCAACAATTATAGAAATTAAACCACGTGAAATAAAACTAAAAGATGATAACGGAGAGTATACGGTTACCATGCCTCATTCAACTATTAAATCTCCAACAACTAAAACCAACAAAAAGAAAAAATCGTGAAAACATTAATTAGGAAATTGGTGGGAATACTTGCTATCGGCACTGTTCTGGTATCACTTAGTGCTTGTAAAATTTCTGAACCGAGTTTGGGCGGCGCCGACGATGCCATTGAACAAGCTTTGCGTGACAGCATTAGCACTAACAAATCGCGCGCTGCTGCAGATAAAAAAAACAAATCCATGTCTGCATCACTACGCAACGCTTTAATGCCAGAAATTAATATACCTAATTCCGAATCTCAAAGCACCACCAACAATGACGGTGAGCCACGCTTCGATATTGCAGTTAACAATGTCCCAGCAAAAGATTTTTTCATGGGCCTCGTTAAAGATACACAACACAACATTACCGTTAGCCCGCAAGTAACCGGAAACATTTCGTTAGAGTTAAATGGAGTTTCTGTCCCGCAAGCAATGGAAGCAGTAAGAAATCTTTATGGTTTTGAATATGAAGTTACATCCTATGGCTATCAAGTGTACCCACGCCGCCTAGAAACCAAGATTTTTAACGTTAATTATTTAAATATTGGGCGTACTGGACAATCACAAACATCTGTCGGCTCAGGACAAATTACTAGCACAGTTCAAAACACATTAACGTCTTCTGGCGTCAGCTCTTCACAACAAACTGGATCTATGCCAAGCGGCTCTATTCAAACAACATCAACTTCTAATTTTTGGGACTTGTTACAACAAAATTTATTAGCTATTGTTGGCACCCAAGATGGGCGCTCCGTAGTAGTTAATGCTGGGGCAGGTAGCATTATAGCTAGGGCCTATCCAGACGAGCTACGCAGCATCGCACAATACCTAGATGGCATTCAAGATATAATGCAGCGCCAGGTTATCATTGAAGCTAAAGTAATTGAGGTTAGATTAAACGCTGCCTTCCAATCAGGAATTGATTGGAAAGCTTTGGGTTTACATCAAATATCTGATTACTCCACTAAAGAGATAGGAAAAGGAAACTTCGAAGATATTCAACCACTTGGCATTTTTAACATGGACGTTAGTGCCCGCAACGGGGGCTTCACCTCTGCAATTAAGCTAATAAGCACTCAAGGCAATGTAAACGTATTGTCGAGTCCACGAGTTTCTACTATTAACAACCAAAAAGCTGTTATTAAAGTTGGTGAAGATCGTTTCTTTATTACTAATGTAAGCAGCAATGTCAATAACTCTGGCAGCTCATCTAGCTCAACCACATCAAATTCTGTCACACTTACTCCATTCTTTTCCGGCATCTCTCTAGATGTTACTCCACAAATTGATGAAGATGATTATGTTACTATACACATTCACCCCATAGTCAGTAAGGTAACTGACGACTTGCGAGAATTTACTGTTTCTAACCAAGCAAATTCAGTACCAATGGCAAAAAGTGAAATAAGAGAATCTGATAACATAGTACGCGCAAAAAACGGCCAAGTAGTTGTAATCGGTGGTCTTATGGAAAATAGACGCACAAACACCGGAGCCTCCACTCCCGTTGCAGATCGCATACCAGGCATTGGCGGTCTATTTAAAAATATGGAGAAAAATTCCACTAAATTTGAGCTGATAATTTTATTACGCCCAGTGGTTGTTGGCAACGATAACAGGGCTTGGCAACAACGCTTACGCGAAACAGCTGATCACATAAAACATTTGAGAAGCTTAAAAGGTAAGTTTAATTACGACATTACACTCTCAAGACCAATGAAACACTAAAAAACAGGAAACCATATTATGTATTTGCAGCATTTCGGCTTCAACGAGTTTCCGTTTTCACTGACACCAAATTTACGCTTTTTTTGTAATTTAGAGGCTTATAAAGAAGCACTCAACGTTATTACCGTTAGTTTATATAATGGCGAGGGTTTTGTTAAAATCACTGGCGAAGTTGGCACTGGCAAAACTTTACTTTGTCGCAAAGTACTAAATACTCTTGGCAATGAATACAAAACCGCATACATCTCCAATCCCACTTTAGACACTTTCAATCTACAAAAAGCTATCGCGCGCGAATTAGAAATAGCTTTTCCAGAAAATATTGATAATCATGGTTTACTTAACCTGCTGACTAATCAATTAATCGAGATCCACAAAAATAACAAACGCGTCATTATTATTATTGATGAGGCTCACGTCTTATCAGATGAATCCTTAGAGGGCCTACGCCTATTAAGCAACTTAGAGACTGAAACAACAAAGCTTATGCAGATCATTCTGGTTGGCCAACCAGAACTAGACAAGCGTTTAAAAAAATCACACTTGCGCCAATTAAAGCAACGTATAGTTTTTTCCTACAACTTACCAACACTGCGCGATAAAGAATTTTTAGCTTATGTTAGTCTGCGCCTAACCGCGGCCGGATATAATAATACCTGCGACGCACTATTTTCACGCCCCGCCTTAAAGTTATTATTCAAAGCCAGCCAAGGTATTCCGCGACTAATAAATATTCTCAGCCACAAAGCACTATTAATTACCTACGGTTACAACAAGAAAAAAATCGATATTGCAGCTATAAAAATGGCTGTTGCTGATACCGGAAATTACAACCCTACAACATCAAAATATTATTATCTATTAAAAATAGGAATAATTTCGTTATCATTAATAGCCCTTGGTCTTAGCATCCACTTTATTCTGAAATCATTTTCCATATGAGCCTAATTAATAAAATGCTAAATGAGTTGGAAAAAAACAGAAAAAAAGATGACCCTGTACGCAAAGAAATACTATCCAGCATCTATCTAACAACCCAAAAACACAAAAACGCATTTGCAAAGAAAGCTCTTGGCTGGGGATTAATATTAGCCGTCATAATTGGTGTTTTTTTTTACTACCGCCTGGAAATTATAAACAACAAAACTTTGATTAAATTCATCAACTTACCGAAGGTTATTTTTGCTGCCGCCAAAAAACCTCCAGCAGCAAAGACCTCAACCACAGCAGCAGCGCCAACAACTGCTACTGCTACAGCCACACCACCACCGCCCCCTGAAATCAAAAAACCCGTTGTGCCGACAGAGCCGGCAATTAAATTAAAAGATATAACCCTACACACAACAACAGATAAAACCATTATAGATTTTGTTTTGAGCGCTCCACCGCTATATTACATTGAACACAGCAGTGATCAGCAGCAATTATTTATTACTTTGAGCAATACTGGGTTACTAGGAAACTTACCGGTCGCATTAGAAAACTCTTTTATAATTGCGCTAAACACTAAACAAAGTGGAACCAGCATCACATGCACGCTGACTCTTCTCCCGGGAACAAAGATAGATGAGCTACAGCTAATCACTGCTCCGCAATCGATATTACATTTAGTACTCTCTAACCCACAATTGACAAGCAGTAAAATGTTAAAAGTCCCCATCCCTGTTTCTTTGGAACAAGAAGAAGAACAACGCTATCAAAACGTACTAGACTTATTAGCCCAAAACAATATTAAAGAGGCAATAACGCAACTACACCTGTTCATTGGAGATTTTACTAATAATTTACCAGCACGTGAAATGCTAGCAGGGCTATTAATTAAAGAAGGCGTTTGGCACAAAGCGGATGACGTCCTAATGGTTGGATTAAATAAATACCCAAAACACACGCCATTTATAAAACTTAAAGCCCGCATTTTAGTTGAACAAGGAAAGATTGACACCGCCATCAATTTACTACAAAGATCCTCTGCATCCTTTGCTGAAGACTCAGAATATTTCGCTTTGCTTGCAGTCCTATATCAACAACAAGGACAATTCATGAAAGCAGCAGAGCTCTACAACCAGTTAACAAAAACTCAACCACAAAAAGCTGCCTGGTGGGTTGGTTTAGGATTAGCGCTAGAAAGCGCCGGCAAAAAAAATGCTGCAAAAGAAGCATACAGCCGCGCTTACAATAGCTTAGAAACCTCACCAGACCTAATTGCTTTTCTTGCGGATAAAATTAAAAAATAGGAGGGTTATACTATGCCTCAAAATTTACGCATTGGCGACATGTTGGTAAATAAAAATCTTATTACTCAAGAGCAACTAGATAGCGCCCTGAAAGAACAACGCGAATCAGGGAAAAAACTAGGCAACACCCTAATCAAATCTGGTGCGCTTGATGAAAAAACTTTTTTACAATTTCTATCCGAACAAACAAAATTACCATATATCGAACTTGCTCATTATACTATTAACAAAGACACATCCCTTCTATTACCAGAAAACTACGCGCGCCATTTTCAAGCTATCCTCCTGGCAGAAGAAAACGAACAATATTTAATCGGCATGGTAGACCCATTAGATATTTTTGCTGCAGATGAATTACATGCCATTTTAAAAAAACCGCTCAAACTTGCCATAGTTAGCGAAAAAGAACTGCTGTACACTCTAGATCAACTTTATCGCCGCACTGAAGAAATCACTGATTTTGCCGGAAAACTTGCCTCAGAATTACAACCGCTACCAGAAACCAAAACAGAGGAAATATCTACAGCACCAACTGATCCTGCTGTACTTAAGCTTATCAACTCAGTGTTTGAAGATGCCGTCCAAGTAAATGCCTCTGACGTTCATATCGAGCCGTCAGAAAACATTTTGCGTATCCGCCTACGAGTTGATGGCCTACTCCAAGAACAAATTATACCCTTGCCTGATAATAGCAATATTCCACTTGCGCTTGCCCAAAGTTTAAAACTAATGGCGGGATTAAATATTGCGGAAAAACGCCTACCACAAGATGGTCGCTTCGAAATTCTTGTTCGTAATTTAAAAATCGACATTCGATTATCAACGATGCCATGCCAGTATGGTGAGACGATTGTTATGCGCTTACTAAACAAATCAAATAAGATTTTGGACCTCAGTACAACCGGCATGCCACAAACAATGTTAGACCGTTTTCGTAAATTAATTAGAATACCCTACGGTATGATTTTAGTAACCGGACCAACTGGTAGCGGTAAAACCACTACCCTTTATGGCGCATTATCTGAAATTAACGAGGTTACAAAAAATATTGTTACTATTGAAGACCCGGTGGAATATCAGCTGGCGCGTGTCAATCAAATACAAGTGAATTCTCAAATAGGGTTAACTTTTGCTCGAGTCTTGCGCTCAATTTTACGCCAAGATCCAAACATTATCTTAATTGGTGAAATTCGCGATCAAGAAACAGCTTCCATTGCCCTACGCGCAGCTCTAACCGGCCACTTAGTATTTGCAACACTACACACTAATGACGCTACAAGCACCGCCACTCGTCTAGTTGATATTGGCACCGAAAGCTATCTTGTTGCCTCAACCGTCCGCGCTATCTTAGCACAACGCCTGGTTCGTCGTATCTGTACCTATTGCTCTGCGCCATATAAACCAACAGAACAGGAAATAACCATGACCTCATCTTTCTTTGGTGACATAGTAAAACAAAGTAATTTTCATTCTGGCGCTGGCTGCACCCACTGTAATTTCACTGGTTTTAAGGGCAGAATAGGTGTTTTTGAATTGCTGGAACTCGATGGCCAAATGCGTGAAGCTTTACGCACTAAAAACACTAATGACTTTGTTCAAACGGTAGCCAAAAATCGCACCTCACCCAGCTTATTAGCCAATACTTTTGAATTGGCGCGTCAAGGGGTTATAGCTTTAAGTGAAGTTATGTATATTGCGGGGGAACAAATCTAATGTCCGAAATATTTCATTATGAAGGACGCGACTCAAGCGGCCATACTATTTCCGGTGACTTAAAGGTCAATACAGTTGATGATGTTGTTTCCCACCTGGAAAAACGCAATATAACCCCGATTCATATCAAAGCTACAAAAGGAAAAACCTTTGATTTAAAGGGGTTATTATCCGTAAATTTAGGATCAAACAAAGTAGACATATATGAGGTAATGAATTTTTGTCGTCAACTTGCAGCTTTAAATGGCGCTGGCATTCCTCTCATCAGAGCTCTCACTCAACTAGCACAATCATCAAGCTCACACTACCTAAGAGAAACCTTATTGACCGTTGTTGATGACATATCTTCTGGTTTGAATCTCGGTGGGGCACTAAGAAAACACCCGGAAGTTTTTTCTCCAATTGTTGTTAACATTGTAAATATTGGGGAAAACACTGGGCATCTAAACGAGGTATTATTGCAACTAGGAAACTATTTGGAGTCAACCATAACTAACCGTCGCCGTCTATTAAGCGCCATAAGATACCCGTTATTTGTGGTAACAACGATAATAGTAGCAATGATTATTGTTAATTTTTTCGTAATTCCAAGATTTATTATGATCTTTTCTAGTTTTAAAATTCAACTGCCGTTAGCTACTCGTATGCTGATAAAATCATCCAGCTTTCTTACTAATAATTGGCTTGTTTTGCTCATAGTTATCGGTTGTATATTTTTTGCAGGCTTTCGCCTAATAAAAATACCAAAAGTTCGCTACCTTTGGGACAAATACAAATTATCCATGCCAATTTTTGGTGACTTACAGAAACGAATTATTCTTTCGCAATTCACCTGGACCTTTAGTTTAATTTTGCGTTCTGGAGTACCAATAATTCAAGGCCTCGCTCTTGCCTCGGATTCAGCAGAAAACACCTATTTTAGCAAACAACTTCTATCGATCAGCACTTCTATTGGCCATGGCGCCAACTTCTCGCAATCAGCAGCAAGTAGTGGTTTATTCACACCAACAACTATTCAAATGATAGAGATCGGAGAGGAAAGTGGAAAACTCGATGAGCTTCTCGCTGAAGTTGCAAAATACTATGACGCTGAAGTTGACTATGACTTGCGACGACTAAACGAATTAATTGAGCCGATTTTGCTTGGGATTATCGGCTCAATGGTGTTAGTGCTAGCAACAGCAATCTACTTACCAATGTGGGATTTAGTAAAAGCAATAAAATAATAAAGATCTAATTCAAAATAAGACTGCTGTACATTTCTTCGTCAATCAAGCCTTGCGCAATCAATTCTTCCACATTTTGCGATAGAGTTTGCATGCCGGTCTCTTTACCAGTTTGAATTGCTGAGTAAATTTGCGTTATTTTGTTTTCACGAATCAAATTACGAATAGCAGTATTGCACACCATTACCTCATCTGCAGCTACTCTTCCCCCACCAATTTTTTTCAACAACCTCTGCGCCACTACTGCTTGTAAGGAATTAGCCAACATTGCACGAATTAACGATTTTTCATGACTTGGAAACACATCAACAATACGATCAATACTATCAGCCGCAGAGTTTGTATGTAGGGTTGCAAACACTAAATGCCCTGTTTCTGCCGCAGTCAGAGCCAAACGAACAGTTTCTAAGTCGCGCATTTCACCAACCAAAATATAATCTGGATCTTCACGCAATGCTGCTCGCAACGCATCATCAAAGCCATTTGTATGTCTTTTCACCTCGCGCTGTTGCACCAAACACTTTTTACATTGATGAATATACTCAATTGGATCTTCAATAGTTAAAATGTGACTTGGCTGCGTATCATTAATATAATCAATCATCGCTGCTAAAGTTGTGCTCTTACCGCTTCCTGTTGGCCCGGTAACTAGAATTAATCCGTTTGGCATGTTACATAACTTATTAAAAATATCTGGCAACCCTAGCTCTGTCAAAGTTGGGGGTATCAGCGGTAAATACCTGATGGCAACGCTAATGCCCCTGCTTTGATGAAAAATATTAACACGAAATCGCGCCTTTAATTCATCGGACCCCAAGCCAAGATCAACATCCAATTTATTAACCAAAATAGATTCATATTGCTCTGGCAAAATTGATAACATCATTGATTTAATACCCGACTCATCCAGGATATTTGCACCCTCAACTGGCTTGAGATCTTCATCAATCCTGACCAATGGAACGACACCGCTAGAAAGATGCAGATCAGATGCATGGTTCGATATCGCATAACTTAAAAGCTCGTTGATATCCATTATTTCTTTCTCCACTTGTTATTAGGGGATGTCTTTATATAAATAAACTTGTTATTTACCAAAAAACTCTTTATTATTATACCCGTTTGTTGCCGGTTATATAAATAAAATTTTATGGAGAAAGTGTTTTATGAAAAAACAAAATGGTTTCACTTTAATAGAATTAATTATCGTGATAGTTATACTTGGTATTTTGGCCGCATTTGCAATACCAAAATATATGCAATTAGATAAAAAAGCTCGTATTTCTACTGTACAAGGACTTGCTGGAAGTATTAAAGCCGCGGCAGTGTTGGTACATGGCGTTGCAAAAACTGCTAAATCTACTGGTGAGACGATCACTTCTTCTGTTAACGTCGGAGACGTGAACGTAACTATCGATTCTACAAGTTTATATCCAACGGGAGAAGCTGCCGGTATTAATGCTGCATTGGAAGACGTTACTGGCTTTACCGCATCAGGCGCTTCAGCCGAGTCAGTTACTTTTAATAAAGATGGCGCAGCTGATGAGACCAACTGTTACGTAACGTATAATATTGATGCTGACACAGCCAATGTTACTTATGTAACCTCAGGTTGCTAATTAACAAGCTTTTTAACTACAAAAGCCCACAAATTTAATAATGTTTGTGGGCTTTTGTTTCTTATAAGAAACATGACCGATCCATTGTCAAATCGTTCTTTAATTTCAAATATCATCCCAGAAAGTAATTTAAGACATTTTTTGCTGCTTTTGGTTTTAGGCGCGATAATGCTCTACATCCGTATTTCACCAATTTACGCCAAAGTATTTACTAATTGGCCCGGAGCATATGGTAATTTTGTAAGTTTTTCTGCAGATGACGCGGTATATCATATGCGATTTGTGCATAATACTTTACATCACTTTCCATCGCGCGTTTTGTTTGATCCATTTACCCATTTTCCTTTTGGCAGTCACATTGCTTTTGGCCCGTTATTTACCCTTATTCTTGCAACTGTTGCTTGGATTGCTGGATTGGGCCACCCAAGCCCTGAACTAGTTAACCACGTCGCCGCATTCATACCGCCAATTATGGGGGCATTATGCTTGATCCCTCTATACCTCATTGCACGCAAAATTTTTGGTAAAACAACTGCTATCCTTGCTGCATTTGTTCTAACATTTTTGCCAGGAGAATTTTTAAATCGCTCAGCACTTGGATTTGCCGATCATCATGTTGCCGAAGTTTTATTTTCAACCGCAACCTGCGCTTTTTTTGTTTATGCATTAGCTGCCGCCAGGTCGCTGGGATTCGCCTTTACCCACAGCGCCCATAAAAACAATCGCCCCACCCTACTTTATAGCTTGCTTACCGGCATCACTTTCGGTTTGTTTACTTTAATATGGCAAGGCGCATTAATGTTCGGCGCGATTTTTTTAATATTTTTTATTACGCAACTGTTAATTGACCATATTAAAAACAATAATACTGACTATCTGTTGTTGTTAGCCGGCTTAACTTATATCCTGCCAGCGATAATAACCTTGCCTTATACATTGAGTGTCCCATTAACTCTATACCCATCAAGCAACTTGTTAATTCTAGCCACCATGTTGGCAATATTTCTTGTTTGCTATTTATTACACCTTGCGCTCAGGCATAATAAATTAACAAGAGATCTATACCCCTTAGCACTTGCTGCTATATTTATTTTAATAGTTTTTATTTTAAATAAATGTTTTCCGCAAATTTATGCCCACATGCGTTACGCTCTTCAACTGCTATTTCACCCAACCCCTGGAATGTTAACTGTCTCTGAAGTACATCCAGCTATTATTGGCCCTGATGGCAAACTTACCACGCAGCTATTCTGGCGCAATTTATTCTGGGCAATGCCACTAACCATTACTGGGCTAGGCTTTCTGGCTTATCGTGTTTACAACAACCTCCGTTCTGCGGAAGTTTTTTTGCTAGTTTGGACTCTTACCATTATAGCGGCAACTTGTGCCCAAATTCGTTTTAATTACTACTTGGCAATTAACGCCGCCCTACTGTCCGGTTATGCTGCTTATTTTATGCTGAACCTAATAAGTAATTTAAAATTCAAAGGGAAATTTTACATAAAGCTACAAAAATTCAGTTTTTTTACTTTTTTCTTCGTCTTTGTATTTTTTATTGTTGACCCAATAATAATGTTTTTAATGGACCATGCGGTGCCATCTGGCGTTCACATCTCTCGTGAATGGTATAACACCCTAATATGGTTAAAAAAACACACTCCCGACCCTCAGGGCAAAATTATCAATAAAAACTTTGACTACACTTCCGGATATTATCCAATACCCAAAAATTTGGACGCACATTACAACTATCCCAAAAACGCATATGGGGTAATGTCATGGTGGGATGTGGGACATCAAGTTACTTATATTGCAGAACGTATTCCTAACGCAACCCCATTTCAATTGGGTATCGTTGAAAATAACGGTAAAGATGGTATGGCGCCATTTTTCACCAGCACTAATGAAAAAAAAGCCATTAGAAATCTAGATGAAGTGGGTGCAAGATATATCATCGTGAGTAGAGATATGGTTTCCTCTAAATTTAAAGGCATGGGAATTTGGTGTAACGACACTAAAGGTTGGGATAAACTCACAACTATCAAAGCCAAACTTCCAAATAAAATCATTAAATTCAAAGCACCGATCGAATCGCAAAAATTTCTACAATCAATGGCTAACCGGCTTTTTTATAATGACGCCGATGGGTTGCAACACTTTCGTTTAATTCATGAGTCTGAGGGCGACTATTATGTCAAAATAAGACGGGCTTTAATCGATAAACACAACCCCATCAAAACAAGCTCCTCCGAACTACTTTTTAAAAAATATAACCGTGCACTAGACAACATAAAAAGAATAAATCAAACCTGGGCTAACACAGACAAAACTGTTTTTGTATATTCCATACGCCCACCAGTGAAAATGTCAAAAATCTTTGAGAAGGTAAAAGGAGCAACGATTATCGGGGAAGTTCCAAGCAATATTGTCTCTAATACACCAGTTAAACTGACTTTAAAACTTAAAACAAAATATGGCCGTATTTTTACTTACAAACAAACAACAAAAGTAAATAATGGCAAATATAAATTTATTGTTTCCTATCCAACCACCACCATGCGCGGGGATGGATACAGTTACGACATAAAATCCGTTGGTAATTATCAGCTTAAAATTAATGACCAAACTATCGAGGTTTCTGTCCCAGAAAGTACTGTCATGCTTGGTAAAAATATTAACATGACCTGGGTATCATCTTAAAACCATAAAAACAATGTTTCTTCCGTCGTAGTGTTTTTTACCTTATAATGCAATGTAATAATTATTGGCACTTTTTAAACAGACAAAATTTATCGCAAAGGATGTTCTTTATGAAAAAACAAGATGGTTTTACTTTGATGGAATTAATTATAGTAATAGTTATTCTTGGCATTCTATCGTCATTCTCAATACCAAGGTATATGAGCCTAGATGTAGAGGCTCGTACATCTATTGTAAAAGGGCTTCATGGCAGTATTATGGCG
>CAZMGW010000030.1:0-15360 GCA_964565935.1 uncultured Coxiellaceae bacterium | reverse complement strand
GGGAATCGAACCCACGCTATCAGCTTGGAAGGCTGAAGTTCTACCATTGAACTACACCCGCAAAAAGCAATAACAACTAGCTATAACTACAACTATATAAAATACTTTTTCGTGGTCAAATAAACATGAAACCTTTTGAAATATAATACAAAAAATAATTCTCTGGAGGGGGTAGGATTTGAACCTACGAAGGCGTAAGCCGGCAGATTTACAGTCTGATCCCTTTGGCCACTCGGGAACCCCTCCCCGTATTAAAAAAATTTAAGCCGGTCATTTTGACCAATTAGCAACATGTTGTCAATAAAATATTTGACAGTACCGTTAACAAGTGATAGGGCCGGCATAAAACACCCCTTTTGGGGCTACCTGCATAACATCATGAATTGTTTATAATTTTTCGCACCACATAAATAGGTCGTCGTTTTGTTTCTTGATAAGCGCGCCCCAAATACTCCCCCAACACACCAATTCCTATCAATTGAATACCACCAATAAACAAAACAGCAACAAAAAGTGAAGCGTATCCAGGCAAATCAACTCCAAAAAGCAATGTTCTTAACATAATCCAGCCGCCATAAAGAAAAGCAATCAGAGCAAACAAAGTTCCTAAATAACCCCATACTCGCAACGGCAAAGTGCTAAAACTTGTGATGCCGTCAATTGCAAAGTTCCACAATTTCCACTTGTTCCACTTGGTTGTTCCCGATATGCGCTCTGGACGATCGTATTCTATAACCGTGCTTTTAAAACCCACCCAGGCAAATAGCCCCTTCATAAAACGCTGTCGCTCGGGCAGCTTTTTAAGCGCCTCCACCACCACTCGGTCCATCAAACGGAAATCGCCAACATTTTCAGGAATATTGAGGTCAGCCAACCAATTGTGAAGTTTATAAAAGTACTTTGCAGTAGTCCTTTTGAGCCATGATTCAGACAAACGACTCTTCCGCTTTGCCAAAACCACCTCAAATCCCTCCTCCCACTTCTGTAGCATCATTGCTATCAGCTCAGGGGGATCTTGCAGATCAGCATCAATTGGAATAACCGCGTCTCCAGTAGCAAAATCAATACCAGCAGTAAGCGCGGCTTCTTTGCGAAAATTGCGCGAGAGCTGAATGATCTTAATTCTCCGGTCTTTTACTTTAAGCAGGTTCGCGCAAGTATCATCATCGCTACCATCGTCAACGCAAACAAATTCAAAATCATAGCGCTTGATCTCATTTACAATAGGAAAGATCCGCTTGAAAAAATCAAAAACCGTATCTCCCTCGTTATAAAATGGAACAACTAGTGATATCGTTTTCATTGAACACCCCCAACTTTAACAGCAACCAAACCATGAAACATTAATTTACCGAGCTCACCGACGACGAACCAAATGTGTTAACTGCATACTTGCTGATAGTTCCGGTATAAATAATTTTTGAGGCGCCAGAAAGCTCGCCTGTTAACGCACCACCCGTCATGTTCAGTTCAACCCTTGACGCCCCGGAAATTTTAACATTAGCATCTTTCACTTTTGCTTTAAATAAATTAAATCTAGATGCGCCCGTTCCTTCTAAATTTAGACTTTTAACAACATCGGTATCTGTTAATTCAAACTTAGAAGCCCCGGTGCCTTTTAAGCCCAGGTCGTTGAAAATATTGTTTTTTCCATAAACAGCCGAGGCGCCAGTTGCCTCAACCACAAAACTTTCGGACTGAAACCCATCAAACGCAACATTTGCGGCTCCTGATAAACTAATAGAATTCAATTTTGGTGTCGTGATTTCAGCGGTGCAGTGGATATTACTCCAAGCATGCTCAGGGTGATTAATTATTTGTAAATGCAACACGCCATTTTTACTTTTGACATAAAGAAACTGTTTAATTTCTGGCGCAGCCGTAACCTGTACATGATACTGGTCACCCCTTTTTATTTTTACACGCCAAGCACCAGCAATTTTTAATTTGTCGAAGGGGTTAATTTGCTGATCAGATAAAATGTCTTGCGTTTTGGAGTGTTGTTTTGTTGACACCGCAATCGTATTTTCCATTTTAATAATCACGGGTTCTGACACTAACGAAACAGCCCCAGTAAAATAAAGCCGGATTGTTATTATGCCGGTCGCTAAGATAATAAAAACAACGCCAAATGCAATCAATAAAAGTTTGTTACTTTTTTTCACTATTTTCTCCTGCTTGGTCGAACTGTGCGCTTAAATCTTCTAATGTAATCCCCGCCAACTCCATTTTTTTAAAAAAAGCAGGAACTACATTTTTAATAAATTCGGTTTTTTTGAATGCCAAAATTTTTTTGTCCGCATCTTTTACTACGAAATAACCAATACCGCGTTGCTTATAAATAATATTTTTATCTTCCAAATAAGCATAAGCACGCATAACGGTGTTTGGATTAACCTGCACAGCAACAGCCATTTCACGAATAGCGGGAATGCGCGCGTCATTGCCCCATTCTTTTTTCAGAATCATTTCCACCATGTGATCCACAATTTGTAAATAAATCGCCTGGTGTTGATGAAAATGCATTATTTGTCCTCATATTCAGTTAACCGTTGGTAGGCCACCCACAAGCAAAATGGCGCCAATAGAGTCCAGAATAAAAGCTTAAACCATCCGGCTAGCGATGCGAAATCTACACTAGAAACATCATGAATAACCCATGTCTGAACAAAAAACAGGGGGCTAAATACCGCAACCGAAAATAACGCGCTAAAAATCGCCATAACGATGCTAATTGACACCAACGTTAATATGGTTTTTAAGAGTTGATTTTTTTTAAAATAAATGGCGCCTAGAAAAAATATAGATTGAATAACCAAATATTGTAGAATGGCCCGTCCAACGATAGGTTGAATTGGCTTAAATAATATAAGAGGAGTACGAAAAACAAGTACGTTAACAAAGGCAATTAGCCAGTAAACAACCGTGTAAAGCACCAATGCGCTCAGAGCATATCCAATCGACGTAATTAGCCAGCAGCTAAAAAACTTTTCGCCATTAGAACAGGGTAGGGTTAATAAAAAATAAGCCTGTTTTTTATCATGAACATCCTTGAATGCGCTCCCGGTCATCCAAAGCCCGCCAAAAAACAAAATAAAATAGTACACCAAAGGATTGTCGTTGATGCTAATTATATTTAACGGCGCAATTAAGTTAAATAAAAACAAAATCGCCGCAACCGTGAGCGCAAAAGCGATCAATGGTGATTGGCGCACGAGAATGTCACGTTTGATTAAATGTATAAACCGACTAGCTTTCATCAGCCCCCCCTGATTCAATAAATAGTTTTTTAATTTTTTCTGGGTTGGCAGTAACCGCATTAAACAATGCTTCAATGTTAACTTGCGATTCAAATGCCTCATGATTCTCTTTTACCACAAAATATCCGCCTGGTGTTTGTTCGCTGTAAATCGCAGCATCATCCTTGCCCGAAGATTGCTCAAATAATAATTTTTTACCAATCAATTCCATGGTCTCATGAAAAATAATTTTGCCATTATCTAAAATAATTATGGGATCAATGATATTTTCCATATCGCGTACTTGGTGCGTGGAGATGATAATTAGTCGATCTTCAGCCACATCAGACGCCATGAGTTTGCGAAACTTAGCTTTGCCAGGAATGTCTAATCCGTTCGTGGGCTCATCTAAAATAAGCACTTTAGTTTTTGTTGCAATGCCAAACGCAATTAAAAATTTCTTTTTTTGTCCATACGATAATTGCGTTAACATTTTTTCTGCAGTGACATTTAATTCTTTTAAATTATTTTCCCAAAGCACCCAATCAAATTTCGGATAAAAAGGAGCATACAAATTCACGTATTCACTAACCGTGATGGCAGGCACGAAAAACTCTTCGGGAACAAAATAAATATCGGCCAAAAAATTCGGATGACGCTTAAATGGTGCAAAACCAAAACAATTTACTTCCCCTTGAGTTGGAAAAATAAGACCGCACAAAATTTTTAATAGGGATGTTTTTCCCGAACCATTTTTTCCGAGCAATCCGTAGATGTTGCCAGGTCTCAATTTCAGTGAAAGATCTGAAAACAGAGGAGTATCTTCATAACCGAAAGTTAATTTATGCATATCAATCATTGTCATTCCATCGAATCAGTGTATTAGTTAACTAGCGCACTATAATATATCATTTTAGATTTGCAACTATTTTTTGGAAATAAAGAGCCGCCCCAAGAAAACAACATGTCACAAGATTAAAAATATTCGCCGTATCAATCCCAAACCTACAAATATGGCTCGTAAAATTAACCCTATGGCGCAATTATTTTGAGCTTTTTTCTGGCCAAGGAGCAAAACCAATAGGACGTTTTTTCTTTAAGAGTGGTGGCTCCATCAACTGACGTATTGCACTTACGAGCGTTTGTAAGGTTTCGTCATGCCCGTCCAAGCGATGCTCCAATTCAGTCAATCTATGGCGCAGTTCTTTTTGTGTTGACATCATTTGACGTAATTTAACAAAAGTGCGCACAACTAATAAACTAACCTCTACAGCGCGGTTAGTATTAAGCACACTAGCTACCGTAATGGCGCCATGTTCGGTAAAAGCATAAGGGTTGGTTTTGGAATATTTTAAACTTGAGAGGTAGTCGCAATTTGCGACCACCTGTTTTTTTCACCGGCAGTTAACTGAAACATAAAATCAGGAGGGAACCGCTTAATATTGCGATTAACTTGTTCATTAAGACGCTTTGTTGTCACACCATATAAAGTCGCTAAATCAGCGTTAATTAAAACTCTTTGGTTGCGAAGCAACAGAATTTTACTAACAATAGTTGCCGCGGGAATAACAGAAAGTTTCTTGGCTGACATAAATTGCCCAAAATAAATTTTATATGAAATTTTATAGATTGTTGCGGCTGCTGTTAATACCGTGATTATTTCGCTACGATTTCAACTGCCGGATTTAGGATTATTTATTTGCAAGATAAAGATCAGTCACCGTACCAAGAAAAACCTCGGCCGCCATCATTGTGGTTTCTGATAGGGTTGGATGAGGATGAATAACTTGGGCAATTTCTTCAGCAGTGGCTCCCATTGAAATTGCTAACGCTATCTCCGCAATCAGCTCACCGGCATTGGGACCAACAATTCCACCGCCCAAGATTTTTTTTGAAATAGGATCAAAAAGCAATTTAGTAAACCCTTCCTGCCTGCCCAGGCTCAAAGAACGGCCACTTGCTGCCCACGGAAAAACCGCTTTGGTATAGGCAATTCCTTTTTGTTTAGCCTCATTCTCACTTAAACCAACAACAGCAATTTCGGGGTCAGTATAAGCGACACTGGGAATACACTTGAGATAATCATGAAAATTTGAATTTATTCCAGCAATAACCTCTGCAGCAATTCGTCCCTCGTGAGTCGCTTTGTGAGCAAGCATTGGATTACCAACAACATCACCAATCGCAAAAATATGAGCAACGTTAGTCCGCATTTGCTCATCAATCGAAATAAAACCTTTCTCATCAACCAAAACCCCAGCTTTTTCGGCGGCAATTAACTTGCCGCTTGGTTTGCGTCCAACAGCTACCAATACCCGATCAAATCGTTGGGGTTCACCTGGAGCATTCTTCCCTTCAAAATTTACCCATAACCCATCGGGCTTGGCTTCTATTTTAGATACTTTGGTCGACAATAAAATCTTCTGTATTTTCTTTGAGTTATACTGCTGCAAGGGCTTAACAATATCTGCATCAATACCAGGAATTAACTGGTCGGTTAGCTCAACAATAGTAACTTTACTGCCCAAAGAGCTATAAACTGTTGCCATTTCTAAACCGATAATTCCCCCACCAATTACCAGCATTTCCCTTGGAATTTCTGGTAAATTAAGAGCGTCAGTTGAATCCATTATGCGGGGATCATCTGGGATGAAGGGTAATTTGACGGGCATGGAACCGGTGGCAATAATCGCATTGTCAAAAGACACAAGGACCGACTCTTCGGAAATAACAACCTCAACTTGATTGGCTGAAATAAATTTGCCCACGCCAGTCAATAAAACAACTTTTCTCTGTCTAGCCAACCCTTTTAAACCGGCGGTCAACCGTTTAATTATGCCTTCTTTCCAACCACGCAATTTATTAATGTCTATTTGCGGCTCACCAAAATCAATGCCATGAGCATGAAATTGTTTAGCTTCATCTAAAACACGAGCAGCGTGTAGCAGTGCTTTGGAGGGGATGCAGCCAACGTTAAGACAAACGCCGCCAAGGTTTTCATTTTGCTCAATTAGTACAACTTGCTTGCCCAAATCTGCCGCCCGAAATGCAGCGGAGTATCCTCCAGGCCCAGCACCCAAAACCATAACCTGTGTTTTTAATTCGCGCATATATTACTCAAATTATGTCTTTGGATTAGGAAATAAAAATTATAACCAAATACCAAATAAAACAAGCGCCAGAGCGATAAGCCAGATAATTAGCGTATGATTGATTAAATCTAATGCTGCGTAGTTTTCCTTTACGGTAGCTTTGGCGCCATCTGGATCTACAACCAAAGCTGCAAGCCCTGAATCAACTGAAAACTTCTTGACTCCAGTTAACCCTGACAACAAAAATTTACTAAAATACCCAAACCCCTTATTAAAGTCCCCAACCAAAGCATAACTAACCCCTACCAAGCGCGACGGAACCCAATCTAGCGCGTCCTGAATCTGAGCTGCCAATTTTGCAAGTTCAATATAATTAGAATCCACCTTAAGAGCGTTTTTACGCAACAGCCCTACAAGACAATAAGCAGCCGCGCCATAAACTCCAAAAACCATAAACCAAAACAACCCGGCAAAAATCCGTTCAAAAGAATCTAACAAAATGGCCTTGGTAACAGCACGATTTAATTCAGCAGAGTTATCCGAAGCAACATCACCAACAAAATTTGCAACATCGCTTACCGCGGCATGGAAATCCCCTTTTTCTATATTAACAAAATAGGCGGCTAATTTATTTTTAAGGTCACGGGCATCGATACAAAAAAACAACACTAGTGTTGCTAAAATCAAATCGAACAAACCGAAAAATCCCCTCCCGAAAACCAAATGCAACAACACCAAAAATAGCAAAACTGGTACAATTACACAAAACACTGCCACCCATTCATTGAGCTTGCCCACCCAAGGATTCAAAGCCTTTAAATACATCTCAAACCACGACGGCTTAAACCAACCGCCAACATCGGCGAAACGTTGCAGCGCCAAACAAATTAGAATAGCAATTAATATCATATAGAAGCCTCCGTCTATAAAATCATTATAATTCTTGTATCGACAACATCCATTACTCTGCTTCAGCACCCTGTCGTTCTCCCAAAAACACCACCAAACAATATGCGCTAAAAAGCAAATATTACACACTTCATCGCTTACCTACAACTCGCTAGCCGCTACAGGTATAATTTTGGCCGGATAACGCGTTACCACTGAATAAGAAGATGTAATAAACATCAACATCGTAACCGCCTGCACCAAATATATCACCGAATTGCTAATTAATTCACATCGATATGCCAAAAAAATCACCAACAACGAAAACTCACTCAACTGTCCAAGACGCACACCAACTTCCCAAGAGATATTTTTATTTTCCTTCGCAAAACGCAGCAAAAGACAAAATACCGCCGGCTTCAAAACCATAAAAACCGTAGTCAATATTAACGTGGGAACAATAATCACATTTAAATAATGTAGATTAAAGCTAGAACCGATAACAAAGAAAAACAGCACCAGAAAAAAATCTCGAATTGGCTTGAGTTGTTCAGCAACATAAAAAGCTATGGGACTGGCTGCAATTGCTATTCCTGCGATAAAGGCCCCAATCTCGTAAGACAAACCAACAACCTTTGCTAATTCGGCAATCCCCAAACACCAAGAGATCGCAATCAACAATACGTACTCACGAACCTCGGTAAACTTAGCAAAAACTTTACTCAAAACAAATCGCTCGACTAAAAATACGAATAACAAAATACTGGGAAGTGCTAAAATAACCAAGGCGATTTCCGAAGCAGCTAATTTACCGTAACTTGTTACATTAATACCAAGTAGCACCACGATTGCAATTAAATCTTGCAACAATAACACACTAATCATAATTTCGTTGGTCCGTTGGTTGCCTGACCCATCAAAATGCAAAAGTTTGAGACTTACAATGGTACTCGAAAACATCATGCAAGCACCAATAATCAAACTTTCAGCCAAACTATAATTATACCAATAACCAACAATGAATCCGAATACAAAAAATATCGCGGAACTGGCTAGTGTAATCCACGCAGTTTTGCCAATCATGCGTAATAAACTTTGCGGGTGTAGCTGCAGACCTAATAAAAACATGAAGAAAACCACACCAATTTCATCCACTCTATTTACCAAATTGACATCAGCAATTGCTTTAAAACCCCACGGTCCAAACACAACACCAAAAAGCATATAGGCAACCAATAACGATTGACGCACATAAAGCGCTAAAGTTGAAAATATAGCCGCTCCAGTAAAAATCACAAAAACAGTAAAAATAACGGAGTGTTGTTCCATAGATTTAATAATAAAATATTAGTAACAAAATTGCTAACGATACCCTTCGTTAATTGAATTTATTTTTCTTTTTTTAGAGAATTAGGACGGACCACTAAGAGGCACAATCTTCACAACCAACCCCCATTGGATCCATCCCATTGAATACATGAAAATTGTTGGCATAAAACGAATCAGGTGCTTGTGTTGATAATAGAAAAAATATGTTGTTGCACTTCCTCAATTGCACCCACCCCATTGACACAGATATAACGCGGCGCTTGTTCAATCTTTTCCTCAGCCAATTTTTTATAGTATTTCACCAATGGCTCGGTTTTTTCATGATAAACACGCAATCTTTCGCATACGATCTCTTCTTTATCATCGTCTCGCTGAACCAGAGATTCTTTTGTTATATCATCAACTTCAGAAACTTGGGGAGGATTGTACTTTAGGTGGTAAACTCTGCCTGAAGCCGGGTGTATACGCCTACCGCTTAGACGATCAACAATTTCTTTGTCTGGCACAAAAATTTCAATAACATAATCAATTGCAACCCCAGCATCACGCAATGCCTCTGCCTGCGCGATAGTGCGCGGAAAACCATCCAGCAAATAACCATTCTCACAATCATCCTGCTGAATACGCTCTTTAACTAGATCAATTATTATATTATCAGGAACCAAGTCCCCTTTTTCCATTATTTGTTTTATCTTTACCCCGACCTGTGTTTGCATCTTAACAACCGTTCGCAGCATATCTCCCGTAGAAATTAACGGAATATTGTAATATGTGGCTAAATATTGTGCTTGCGTCCCCTTACCGGCTCCCGGACAACCTAATAATATTGCTCGCATTTGCTTTCCCAAACTTGCATTGAAATATAAATGAAAGATCTAATAATAAATCACGACTCATAAATTACAAGGTATTATTTCTCCGTCAGCGGTCTTATTTGAAACACGAACTCTGCCTGTTAAGCTTAAAATAACGGCCAGGGCATTTTCAGAAGAGTCTCGGTGACAGCAATAAAAACTACCCTGTTGTCCACTGGGAAAACCCGCGGGAGAAAAGGTCACAACATTCTTTATCCCAAAACTGCCCCGCCAAATCAATTTTACCCCATTTGGAGCCGGCGGCAAAACCCGCAAAACCTCTCCTGAAGATGCTACAACAACCGAGCCATTTTGCCACAAACCATCACAAATTTTATGATCTCTGCTTCCACAAAAAGCCACTGATTCACCAAGCTTAATTGCTACAGAACGCGTAAATTGCAATGCCGTCATCAACTCATTGGCATAAGCCATTGTATTGTTTTTGCCAACCATCCCACCAAAAGAAGGGATGGCAACCAACAATATAATTGCGACAAGAGCAATGGCAACAAGCAGTTCGATTAAAGAAAATGCTTTGGTGTAAAATTTATTGATTGGCATAAGAGGTTTTTCTTTTTTTGCCATGCGGGGGATTATTAGTTATAAGTGGTTTTGATAAAATACCGTGTTTTTTGAATTTCAAATTTTGCACTAATAATCTATAATGCACTTTTATAAAAGCAAGAGGTAATATGTTTAGCAATCTTTCTGAGCGCTTTGCCGGGGTTATTAAAAACCTAACCGGCCAAGGTCGCTTAACCACAGAAAACATCAAAGAATCACTCGACACCATCCGCACTGCGCTACTAGAAGCTGACGTTGCTCTGCCAGTTATCAAAACATTTCTTGAGGATGTCCAAACCAAAGCGGTTGGCCAAGAAGTCCTAAAAAATATTCGCCCCGGCGATGCCTTCATCAAAGTTGTATACGATGAACTGGTCAAAATCATGGGGGAAAGCTGCGCAACTCTCAACCTACAAACCCAACCCCCGGCAATAATTATGATGGTGGGTCTTCAGGGTTGCGGCAAGACCACTACCGTTGCAAAACTCGCCAACTGGTTGAAAAAAATACAAAAAAAATCAGTTCTGGTAACAAGCCTTGATATTTACAGACCGGCTGCAATCGAACAATTACAAACTTTGGCCAAACAAGTCGATGTTGGTTATTTTCCAAGCACCGTCAACGATGACCCGATAACAATTGCCAAAAAGGCCATTGCTCAAGCAAAAAATCAATTTGTTGACTGCGTAATCATCGATACCGCAGGCCGGTTGCATATTGACCAAAAAATGATGGATGAAATTAAAAACATCCATCGCACGATTCAACCAACCGAAACTTTGCTTGTGGTTGACAGCATGATGGGACAAGACGCTGTTAACACCGCTAAAGTTTTCATGGAGACAATGCCTCTAACCGGCACCGTTCTTACCAAAACCGACGGCGATGCGCGCGGTGGTGCGGCACTAGCTATGCGTATTGTCACGGGACAACCAATAAAGTTTATTGGTACCGGTGAAAAAATCGATGCACTCGAGCTATTTTATCCCGATCGAATTGCCTCACGAATTTTAGGCATGGGCGATATTTTGACCTTAGTAGAAGAAGCCCACCACAAAGTCGATCACGAAAAAGCCAAAAAACTTGCCAAAAAATTCCAAAAAGGAAAGGCCTTTGATTTGGAAGATTTTCTTACGCAATTACAACAGATGCGAAATATGGGCGGTGTCACGAGTCTTTTGGGTAAATTGCCAGGCCTAGGAAACCTAGCTCAAGCAAAAAATATGGTTAACGATCAAATGTTTATCAAAATGGAAGCAATTATAAACTCAATGACTCCTCGGGAAAGACATTTCCCAGCCTTTATCAAAGGATCAAACAAACAAAGAATTGCTCGCGGCTCAGGCACCCAAGTACAAGATATAAATCGCCTGATCAAACAATTTGAACAAATGCAAAAAATGATGCAACGCTTCAAAGGTGCAAAAATGATGAATATGATGAAACAATTTCAAGGAGTGTTGCCATCTTAGCCATCAACACAAAAAAATCATTTAAATTAAAGATTTTGGCTATAGCATTGGTGTTTTTTAGCAGCTTTGCCGACACTTTATTTGCCAAATCTTCTGATGATGAATTGCCAGCTAAATTAAGCTCTGACTCCGCAATTTGCAAACGCCAAGACAGCGAAAATGTTTGTACTTATTCGGGTAAGGCCGAACTCAGCCAGGGCACAACCAATTTACAAGCGCAAGACATTACAATTTATAAAAAAGCCGGCAGCAAAATTAATAAAATAGTTGCTTCTGGAAAACAAGCTCACTACAACGCCATTCTTGATAACAATCAACAAGTTAACGCAGATGCCGAATTAATAACAATCTATCCAGATAAAAAAATGATGATTTTAGAAGGAAATGGGCAAATAATAGTAGGACGGGATAAATATAGCGGACCACACATTGAATATAAGTTTAAATAAGTACTAATAAAAATGGGCACATTAAAAACCGAACATCTAAAAAAAATATACAAAGATCGAACCGTCGTCAAAGATGTTTCTTTCACTGTCAATAGCTCTGAAATTGTTGGCTTACTTGGACCAAATGGCGCCGGTAAAACAACTAGCTTTTACATGACTCTTGGACTAGTTAAATCTGATGGCGGCAAGATATTTTTGAATAATCAAGAAATTACCGGTCTCGCGATGCATGAACGCGCTCGACTAGGAATTGGCTATCTACCCCAAGAACCATCCATCTTTCGCAAGCTAAGTGTTGCAGACAACATCCTGGCCATTTTGGAGTTGCGTCAAGAACTATCCCAAGAACAGCGCCAAACAATTTGCAGCAACCTGCTAAACGAGTTTCATATCAATCAACTACGCGATAATATCGGCATCAGTCTATCAGGTGGTGAGCGTCGCCGTGTTGAAATCGCAAGAGCTTTGGCTTTAGAACCAAAATTTATTCTTTTAGATGAACCATTTGCCGGTATTGACCCAATTTCCGTAATTGATATTAAACGCATTATTTATCAATTAAATGAACGCAAAATTGGCGTCTTAATAACCGATCACAACGTACGGGAAACTTTAGACATTTGCCATCGCGCTTACATAGCCAATGATGGTAAAATTATTTCACAAGGCACCCCAAAAGAAATATTGCAAGATGAGCACGTACGAGAGGTCTACTTAGGAGAACATTTTGATCTGTAGAGCAGGCGCATAAGCGGCAACATAGCAAAAAATGCGGGTTTTGAAATAACTTTAATTTAAGGAGAACACAACATGCTACCAATTCAATTTTCTGGACACGGCGTTGAAATTACACAAACCCTACACGACTTTGTAAATAAAAAGTTCGCTCGTTTACAAAAACACTCCGACAAAATTACCAACATTCACATCTTCTTCGAAGTTAAGAAACTCATACAGATGGCCGAAGCAACCGTGCATATTAAAGGCCATGAGATCTTCGCCAAAGCCGAATCAGAAGATCTGTACAAAACAATCGATCTTTTGGTCGACAAACTAGTGCGTCAGCTAGATAAGCACAAAGGTAAAAGCGAGAGCCGCGGATAATTAGCGTAAATTAATTACCCTTCCGGGACAAAGGCATCGCTTGCCAACCCCCAAGTTACCCATATACTATTAATTCGGTGACGCATATTTCAAACCAAAATTTTTATTAGCCTGTGCAACTACCATGATGAAAGAAAAAAACGAAACAAGCCTTGTGAGCCTAGAAAAAGACCAACATGCGACTATCGTTTCAATTGCTGCAGGACACAAAGCCACAAAAAGACTAGCTGATTTAGGATTAACCCCCAATACCCCGATAAAAGTGTTGCGCAAAGCCGGAGCCCACGGACCAATTGAAATAAAATTAAGAGGATCAAGCTTGGTTTTGGGAAAAGGAATAGTCTCCAAAATTTTAGTAAAGAAATTATGAGTCAACAAAAGCTAAATGTTGCTTTAGCTGGACATGCCAATGTCGGTAAATCCGTCATCTTTAATCATTTCACTGGCCTACATCAACACATCGGCAACTGGCCAGGAAAAACCATCGAAAAAGCAGAAGGAACCTTATATTACAAAGGCTACACCATAGATGTTTTAGATTTACCCGGCATCTACTCGCTATCAACTTACTCGCTTGAAGAGCTGATTTCTCGAGAATATATCGTATCTCAATCCCCTGATTTTATTGTAAATGTAGTTGACGCCACCAACCTCGAAAGAAATCTGATCTTTACTTTACAGCTCTTGGAGCTGGAAAAACCAACCGTTCTTGCTGTAAACATGGTTAACCTGCTTAAAGAAAAAGGCATCTCCATTGATTTTAAAAAACTTGAGGGGATTTTGGGAATCCCTGTAGTTCCTGTTGCCGCCATCTACGGCAAAGGGTTAACGGAAATTTTAGACCAAGGAATTGCATTGGTTGATAACAAAACCCTCCCCAAAACCATAAAATATGGCGCTGAGGTTGAGGAACGAATTGAAAAACTGGCCCAATTATTAATAAATATTGACCCGCCCTATTCAAAAAGGCTATTGGCAATAAAGCTGCTGGAAAAAGATACCGAGATTGAGAGCCTAGTTAAAGCAAAGAGCCCAGAAGCATTAACCAGAGCAAAAGCCTTGGGGCTAGAACTGGAAAAAATTCATGGCCATGACTCTTCGCTGGTAATAGCCGACGAAAGATGCCATTTGGTTTCTCAGATAGTAAAACAGGTGGTAGAAGTCACTCCTCCTCAAAAAGCAAGCCTGAATGAATTATTAGATCATTTAACTGGGCATAGAATTTGGGGCTATCCAGTAATGCTCATTATTTTGGGGCTATTTTTTATTTCTGTTTTTCAATTTGGCAACATCGTTTCTGCGCTCCTAGAACAAATATTTTCTGGGTGGCAAACGGCCTTTCAAAACACTTTTGGTGTTTCGTTTCTTTCTTCACTTGCTTGGGGCGGGATAGCAAGCGCTTTGGCGCTGCTTGAGATCGCCCTCCCATACATTTTGCCTTTTTATTTACTTTTATTCCTTTTAGAAGGCTGGGGTTATTTGGCCAGGGTCGCTTATTTAATGGATAATGTGATGCACAAATTAGGCATCCACGGCAAAGCCTGTATTCCGCTCATGCTTGGTTTTGGTTGCAATGTTACCGCCTGCCTTTCTTGTCGCATAATGGAAACCCAAAGAGAAAGATTTATTACGGGGTTTCTTGCGGCATTCATTCCATGCAGCGCCGTTACGATAATTGTTTTTGGCTTGGTTGGGAAATTTCTAGGTATTGGCTGGGCTTTGAGCTTATATCTTTTTGTTGCTCTAATCATTATGGCGCTGGGGAAATTAATCGCGATAACCCTGCCCGGCGAACCCACCGAACTCATCATGGAAATGCCAGACTATAAACAGCCAAATTTTAAAGCCATAACCCTACAAACTTGGTTTAGATTAAAAGAATTTATTTTTGTCGCGGGGCCCATAGTTATAATTTCCGGAATAATTATTGAGGGGATGAATGCGGCAAAGTGGCTACCTATTATCAGCAATTTTCTCAGCCCCATCACTGTAACGTGGCTGGGATTACCAGCAGCCACCGGAGTTTTGCTTATTCTGGGTATCTTGAGAAAAGAACTTATTTTGGTAATGCTGGCTTCTATTTTAGGTACAACTAATTTTGCCGCGGCTTTAACCCCCATTCAAATACTGGTCTTAGCCTTAGTCAGCATGCTCTACATTCCCTGCGTCGCAACAATAGCCGCCTTAAGCAATGAATTTGGCTGGAAAAAAGCGCTGGGCATTACGGCATTTAAAATAATATTTGCGCTAGCTGTTAGTGGCCTGATGTTTAGATTATTAAGTCTTATTGATTTCAACATCCACTTCAAAGCTTTTTAAATAAGTTGGGTTAAAAACCACATGGGCGCGGGCTAAAGCCCAATTCA
>CAZMGW010000029.1:0-15484 GCA_964565935.1 uncultured Coxiellaceae bacterium | reverse complement strand
TTGCGCCTACCTAGATCAAAAAAGCAAAAGTAACTTGGCCAATAAAACACCTTTTACAAGTAACCTTTGTTTTATTAGGTGCCTGCGAAAATTATGGCACAATCTTGGCAACACAAGCCAAAATATAAATCATAGTTTGACATTATCCACCCCATTTTCTATGCTGTAACCCTATGACTGAAGAACAAATATCAACTAATTTTATCCGACGCATTATTGATGAAGATTTAAAATCTGGAAAAAATTCCGGAAAAGTGGCAACCCGCTTTCCGCCAGAGCCAAACGGCTATCTGCACATCGGGCACGCAAAATCCATAGCTTTAAATTTTGGCATTGCGCGTGACTATAACGGTACCTGCAATTTGCGCTTTGATGATACGAACCCAGAAAAAGAAGAGCAGGAATACATTAATTCTATTATCGATTCGGTTAAGTGGCTTGGGTTTGATTGGCAAGACCGGATGTATTACGCATCCGACTATTTTGAACAACTTTTTCAGTACGCAGTTGAGTTAATTAAAAAAGACAAAGCCTACGTTTGTGAATTAACGGCTGAGCAAACCCGTGAATATCGTGGCACTTTAACCCAAAGCGGAAAAAACAGCCCTTATCGCAGTCGGTCAGTTGAAGAAAATTTAGATTTATTTATGCGCATGAGGGCAGGGGAGTTTCCAGATGGCGCCAAGGTTTTGCGCGCCAAGATCGACATGAGTTCGCCCAACATTAACATGCGCGATCCGGTCATGTACCGCATCCGTCGCGAACACCATCCGCGCACTGGCGATCAATGGTGCATTTATCCGATGTACGATTACGCGCATTGCGTTTCTGATGCGATCGAAAATATCACCCATTCGATTTGTACTTTAGAGTTTGAAGATCATCGGCCGCTTTATGATTGGTTTTTAGATCAGTTGCAAACCCCTTCGCACCCACAGCAAATTGAATTTGCACGTTTGAATTTGACCTACACCATCATGAGCAAACGTAAATTGCTCGAGTTGGTTGAGGAGAAGTTGGTTAACGGTTGGGACGATCCGCGGATGCCAACTTTGGTTGGTTTGAGGCGTCGTGGATTCACATCACAGGCCATCCGCAATTTTTGTGAGCGGATTGGGGTGACCAAGCAAGAAAGCATTGTTGAAATGAGCTTTTTTGAAGAGTGCGTACGTGAAGATCTGAATTTAATTACCCCGCGAGTAATGGCGGTGTTAAAGCCATTGCGAGTGGTAATCACTAATTTTCCCGAAGATAAAGTGGAGAATTTAGAAGCGCCATATCACCCGAATGACACCGCCATGGGTTCACGCGAACTGCCTTTTGCGCGTGAGATTTATATTGAACAAGATGACTTTTTAGAAAATCCGCCCAAAGGATTTTTTAGATTGACGCCGGGTCGCGAAGTGCGGTTGCGTTATGCGTATATTATAAAATGCAATGAAGTGATAAAAGATGCTGTTACCGGGGAAATTAAAGAGTTGCATTGCACTTATGATCCGGAAACTCGAGGCGGTAATGCTCCCGATGGACGCAAAATTAAAGGGACGATTCATTGGGTTTCTGCCAAACACGCAATTAAAGCGCAAGTTAATCTTTATGATCGGTTGTGCAGTGTTGCCAACCCTTTGGGCGATAAAAATACCGATTTTAAGACCCATTTAAATCCAACCTCGCTTGTGGTTTTACCGGAATGTTTTGTCGAGCCGAGTTTAGCTTCAGCCAAGCTTGCAGATAAATTTCAATTCGAGCGTTTGGGGTATTTTTGTGTAGATTATGATTCAACTCCGCAAAAATTGATTTTAAATCGTACCGTTACTTTGAAAGATAGCTGGGCTAAGAGCCAGCTTTAAAGCTCTGTTAAGTTTGAATAAGCAGCGCCCTAAGATGCGCGGTTTATTAGTTTAATGGATTGGATAAAATCGAGAGTGGGGTGAGCGATGGGAATCGAACCCACGACAACCGGAATCACAATCCGGGGCTCTACCTATTGAGCTACGCTCACCGTAAAAACGTTACTTGTATGCTGGCCAGAAAATTGATTTTCTGCGGCTCCATTAAGCTTATTTGGCGTGCCCGACAGGAGTCGAACCTGTGACCCTCGGCTTAGAAGGCCGATGCTCTATCCAACTGAGCTACGGGCACATGCATAACAGTCGTGGCTTTCGCCGTAATTGCCTGATTCACCTAAATCAATTTGCGTGACTTTTGCGTGACCCAAAGTGTTTCTGGGTCCTTGCAGAATCAAGTCCTGCATTGATTTGACAGGAATCAATCCTGCATTTGTACTTTTTAGTAATGTTAAAGTCGGGCTGTTAGGAGTTTGTATGGTTTCACAAATCTTATTGGCTGCTTTAATAAGGATACCTATTTCAGCGGCGGAATAATGGGTTGTGATTTTTCCTGACTTATGCCCAAGCAAATCCTGCCTATCCTCAAAACTTACTCCAGCAGCTCGTAACCTTCTGCCGAAGGTATGTTTTAAATCATGAACACGAACAGTAAGGCCAATTTTTTTTCTGGCCCTTTTCCATGCACTGTTTAGCATTCTTGAGGTTGGTTTACCAGCATACGTAAAAACATATTCTGGATGCCTCCCTCTTGCTTCATTTATTACCGATTGTGCAATTTTATTTAACACTACTAAACGGTCTTCTCTATTTTTTACCACAACACTAGGGATGATGAATACCGAAGCGTTTAATTCGGGTATTTTCATTTCCCACTCCCATCTTAGTGAGCAGATTTCTTGGTCGCGACAACCAGTATTTACTGCAAACAACGCCATTAGTCTAAGATGCAATGGTAATTCTTTAAACAACCGTTCTTGTTCAACCCAGCTAATGGGGTAAGGTTTGCGAACATCATTTTGGGCTAATAATTTAATCTTCGGTGCGTTATGTAACCATGTAAGATTATTATTATCCACCCACTCGCCAGCAGCTAGATTTAAAATACGACGTACCAATTGCAAGCAATGATTAATTGTTTGCGTTTTCCTACCATCGTTTTTTCTAGCCTCAATAAACGGTCGTAAAGTACCAATATGGATACTGTCAATATACAAATCACCGATATATTTGTCCAGCTCTTTTAGTCTGCCAACATCAGAATCAATACTTTTTTTATGTTGGTTTTCTACTAAAAATTTAGTCGCTGCTTCCCTAAATTTTCGTTTGGGTCGGATACCATATACGGCAATTTGCCTTAATTCTTCGATACACTTTGCTAAGTACTTTTCCGCTTCTTCGAGCGAATTTGTTCCAGTACTTTCGCAAATTCTTCCACCGAAGACTTTTTTGTCAATGTGCCAGAAGCCCCCACGTTTCTGAAGCCCTGGCATTTTTTTGCGTCCCATAATTGTAACCTCTTATTATTGGAACGCCCACTACGCCCCTTATAATAGTCGACCCACTTGTCTAAGTCCAGTCTATCAAATGCTATTCCTTGAATTCCTATTGGTATTTCAGTTAGGAATGGTCTGACCTCTTTATTAAAGCGGTGTCTGTCCATACCAAGGTAGAGCGATACGTCTCTTAACCTTATTAGGCGTGGCAGTAGGTGTTCATTTTTGCTCATAGGCCCGTCTCTCTCGTTGATGTGTAGTAACCGGCTTGGGTATTGGTAGTCCCTTTACTCTATTCCAGCACCACGGACAGCCCAGCACACTACCGTCATTTGTCAATTCTGATGGTACGTAAACATAACCACATGAATTACATCGAGTAATCGCAGTAAAATTGCTCGGTACTTGACCTTGTTTCATTAAATTGTTGGTAAATAGTAAGTCAGCCCAAAGTTTTAATGCTTCTGGATTGTTTTTATAAGCATCCCAATCCTTACCAAGGAAAGATTTTAGTTTTTTCAGATCAGGATCGCGTTTTTTAATTTTCCCAATTTCTGGGTTTTGGTAAGTTTGAAAAACTGTTTTCCAGGTCATAAGTACTCTCCGCTGGTTTTAAACTTGGGTCGACTAAATTAAAGGCGATGTTTTATTGCTGAAGCGCAATATGGTTTTTCTATGACGCCATTAAGTATTTATGGTGCTTCGTTAAGGCTCGTGGGTATCTCCCAATTCATGCATATTAACCCCGGCGCATGCAAAATATTTTCCCATCCATAAAATAATTTTTAATTCGTCTTGTTGGTGTGCTTGTTTCGTTGGGCAAAATGTGATTCAAACGGTGTACAAGTAAAAGTGGAAAATTTTAGGCAAAGATTTTTTATTAAGATCCGGAAATTAGCGAGAGTATTTGCTTTAAAATAAAAGACTTATAACAACCAGGATGTAAAAAATATATTCTTATGAGGGTTTAACCGCACACGCCTGCCACTGGTGGTTTTTCTACCAAAGTTACCATGGGCTATCGCCAATTCTCCGACGGGTTTTTATATAATCAACCAGGTCTTTATAAACTTGCCCAAGTTATGGCTGACGCTCCGAGGGCGGAAAACGTGATTTTGTGTGAAAGCTGGATGCGTTAGTGGTGCACGTCTAGTTTGATGAGCAGGAATTGGAAACAGGGCTAAGAAAATGGATTGCGAACTCTTTGCAAAAGTACAGAGATATTTCGCCAAGATTCTAAGGCTAATGCCCTAGTTCTCGACCCTGGTGTTCTCAGAAAAATATTATTTTTCATCGCTACCGCTGATTTGGTACATGTATTCATGTGGTAATTTTTTTATTAATTTTCCAACAATATCATGATCTACACCAAAATTTGATACAAGCTTTTGGTAATAAGTTTTAGACTCGGCATATTTTTTTTGTTTATAGTAAATAAAGCAAAAATTAGATAAAAGTTCTCCATATTCATAAAAATTGTTCACTCTTCCATAAGATTTTCCATTGTAAAATTTTAAAACCCTTTCGTATTCTTCTAGGGCATGGGTATAGCTTCCCTTTTCTTCATAAATCTCCCCTAACATTATATGAATATGAGCTTGGGTTAAATCCATAATATCCCCACCAAAAACCTTCGTTAGTATATCCAGCGCACGATGGCACTGTTTCTCTACTAGATTATGCCGGCCCTCCTGAAAATATATCAAAGTTTTTGTGTATTCTAATTCACCTACAACGCCAGACGGAGCATCACCATAATATATGACGGCATCTTTTATTATTTCTTCTAGCTCTTTTTTGGCCTTCTCTGTTTGCCCCAATAAGGCCATAAACTTTACCTTAAGATCCCTTGCAAACAATTTACCTACTTGAGATAAAAATTTATTACTACTAAGCTTTACATAATTATCCAGCGCAATCATTCCGGCATCCGTATCTCTTAGCTCATAGCAAAGCCATGCGTTAGTGTACCAATATCTTAATAAACTAAAGATACTATCAGCGTAATTTATATTTTCTTTGGCTTTTTCTGCACACTTCTTCGCTTCCGTGAAATTCCCTAAAAGTAGATAAAAATGGGTTAAATGAGCATAAATAAAAAATAGTTCCTCATGGTTTTTTTGATTTTCGATTGAATTTAATAAATGCAATATTTCTTTTTCAAATTTCGAGAGGTTTTCTTCTGTTTCATATATAACAGAGTTCACAAGTATTAAACTTGCATACAGTAAAGCTTTCTTGTTGGGGGCTATATTATCCAGATTTTTGTTATAGATTTTTTGGGTTAATTGTTGATACAAAGCCGGGTTGGCATGTTTGTTAAATAGTATATTATTTAATCTCAAAGCCATGATTACCGCATTTATCACCCCTTCATTAATAATGTTATTTTCTAGTGCTATGTCTATATATGCATATAATGCAGCCACCTGATTGTTAGCCGCATCCAGGCCGTTTAAATATCGAAGATCTTTTTTTGAATAAAAATCTTTAAAGTGTTCAACTAAAATGTGGACAACATCTTTTTTATACGTCACATCTTTTTCATTTAATCTTTTCATAGCCTCCTCCTTTATAATGTCGTGTATGTTTAAAATATTAGAGTGTTTATATGAGTGGGTTTGAATAATCCCATATTGACTTAAGGTAATTATTTTTTCTTCTACCCCATCGCCAAATAAGTCTTTTAGCAATTCCGCTGTAAGCTCTATATTTAATAGAGCAAGCATATATAAGACTTTAGCTGATTCCTTATCTTTTTGCTCTATATCTTGTAGCGTAAGATTCAACACTTTATGATAGTTATTATTATATTCTTGAGTAACATCAGAATGCATGGGTATTGGTTTTGCGCTAAAATTATTACGTCTTTTAAAATATGCGTCGATACCATTTTTATACATTAATATTTCTTCACTAATTTGCGCCAAAGCTAATGGATAATTATGTAAGGCTTTATATAATTTAGTGATTTCTTCTTTCGTTTCTTTGGGATGAACCTTAGATAAAAACGTCCCGGATTCTCGATTGGTAAAAGACTCTAATGCAAAAGCATTGTCCCCAAGAAATCGCTTTTCTCTTGTTGTAATAATAATGTGTTGTCCAGCAGTCTTGGTTTTGGGTAATCTTATATCTTTGTCATTTAATACATTGTCAAATATTAGCAGCCATTTATATTTGGATCCTGATAGCAATGAATTAGTGAAATCCACCAGGACAGTAGGTGCAATATTATTTGTATTAACGTGTAATAAATTCCCAAATGTTTTACTGTTGCTGAGATTAATAAGCAAATTTTCATATTGTGCCATCAAGTCTCTTCTTAGATCAAACCACCATATCAGATCATATTTTTGCTCGTTGATATAGCTATATTCTTTCGCCAGTTGAGTTTTTCCTACCCCACCATATCCTGTTAAATAAATTATATTGTGCTGTAAAAGCTTTTTTTGCATCTTATCTAAATAGGATGCCCTCCCGGTAAAATATGCGTTTCTCGAAGGCATGTTTTTTATAGGCTCGAAGGCGTATGACTCCATAGGTAAAAGAAAAATTACCAAATAGAGTATTGTTGCTTTGATATGTGGGTTAATTCTTCTTGCCATATGAATTAAGCTTTATTATATTATCATTAACTATATTTATTTTTTTAATATCAGAATCTATCGCAATCTTCGCGTGTATAATATTAACCCCGTTTTTTTTGGTCTCTTCAACTTCTATTTTGAGTTTTTGGTAAAGTTTTTTTAAAATAGGATTCGGTAGTTCATATATTTGAATTTTGTTGGTTAGCTTTGAATTATGTTCATAGCCGTTGTCATTTATTTTAATATTTATAGCCCCTTGTACCTGAGAAATCTTTATAACTATCTCAGAAGACAGTTTGGCGCGATAGATTGCTTTAAAGAGTAAGTTTAATAATATAATAAACACCACCTCATTATCAGACTTTATGGTTTTTGAGGTATTTTTATAATCCAAAACAATTTTTAGATTTCGTATAGTTGTTTGATAGGTTAAAAAGTCCTCAACCCGCTGCAAAATATCGATCAGATCCACTTCTTTTATACAAATATCTCTGATAATTAGCTGATGAATATAATGCGTAAAGTATTCGCCAGCCAATTCTTGGATAAATAATACGCTATTGCATATCTTATGATATTCCGTAGATTGTTTGGTTAGTTCCCGTTTGTGTTTATCTGACGTAATTAATAAAGAAGTATGGGCTTTGGTTAGCCTCAAATTCCTCATGAATAAGAACAACGATTGAATAAAAACCAATATGAAAAGATACAATAGCGTGACAACGATAAGGTTTTTATGGGCTTCTAAAAATGAGTTAGTGCTTATTTTTAGAAGTGTTGTTTTTTTTATTGGCGTCGTTGTAATTTTATTATATTCCCATAATTTACCTTTTGAAATTTTATCTAGTATTTCTTTTCTGTTTATAAAAACGTTAATGCATTTGTTGTTATAACATTCTATGGCGCCACTTATATTGTCGTTATTTGGTATTTTGTTGCCGCCACCATTTACAATGGTGTCTTTGGTCTCGCTAGATTTAAATTCTTTAACTGGGGGAAGGTCATAAGTAATATCGCCGGCGCGATTAAAATAACTTATATTTATCGGCAAATTATTTTTTAGCACAAATACTATTATTCTTTTATATTTATCTAAAATCTCATTATATTCTTTTTCTATGTTGTAGCTTGCTTCAGTTAGGTCTTTATAGGTTGCTATAATAGAATTGGTGGAAAATAAAACTGCAAAAATTATATAGGAAATAGTCAGTATATTTATTGCGTAAAGAAACCTTTTAACAAAGCCTGTCATTTGTGCTGTCTCATTCAATAAAATCCAACTAAATCTATACTAATTTGTGCTAATTTTAGATCATTAGCTCTCCTTTTAATACTGTTTTCTATCTGGTGTTGGTGGAATGTCAGTTGTTTGATCAGGGTGACAGGCGAGTTATCATGTTTTGTTAACCTGCTGATTTTCAAGGTTTAGCAGGAAATCGGTAAAACGAAGCCAAGTGTTGCAAAAGGTGGTCGTATAAAGCTTGAAGAAGTGTATGGTGTTCAGTTGAGCTCTATAGCCGGCAATTGATAAACCAATCTGCAAATTCCCTATCAAAAGAATCTTTTTTCAGAGAAAACGTATAGATCTCATATATGGCGTCGAAAAAATTTTCTAATTTAAATGTGCTATTTTGTTTGGTTTGAATGGCTGTTAATAAGTAATTTACTGAATCAAAGAATATGTCTTTTCGAGTAATGGCCAGGTCATAAGTTTTATGCCCAAGTCCTTTGCCGACCAATTCATCAATACTTACATCTAGCACCGCAGCAATTTTTATAATCGAGTCTATGCCTGGGTTTTTAGATTTGTCATATAATAAATTACTAATGAAGTTTTTGTGTAAGCCTGCATCTCTTTCGAGTTTGCGTATCGATAAGCCTTTTTGTTTTACTATGGCGTTTATATTTTGTTTTAATTGGTATTGCATGTGGTATTTATGTTGACATAATTCCACATGCATACTACACTATGCAGAATAAAAAAGATACTGAAAATTAAAAAATATTCAATAAACAACCTCAACCGAGCGCCAACTCGGTTGAGGTAAAACAAGCAAGAGGAGCACGTGTGAGCATGGCAACCTACAGGCTTCATGCAAAAATATATCACATTGCATCAAAATTGCCATGGTTTTATTACACATCAAGTATAAAACCATCTGCCTATTGTGCTGTAAAAAGTCTTTATAATCCCCATGCTTTTCCATAACAATCTTTTTTGTATTTCAAAATATCCTCGTTCTAATTGGGGAGTCAAGGTTGTTTCAAACAAAATAGATAGCATAAATCGAGTAATGTCCAATTTGTTAATCCACATGATTTTATTGTTAAATACAAGGATATCTAATATATGGAAATAAGTAATAGTAGTAACTGCGAAAGTAAACTATCAGTAAAGCGAAATGATGCTGTTAATTTTAAATCGCAACTTAGCAAAGGCCACTTAAGCGCAGAAACTGTTCGAAAAATGATTTTACGCTTTTTATCTGAAAAACACATACCGAAACAAAAGTTGGCTAAAATTCTGGGAATAACTGAAGAAAGCTTATTACAGCTTTGTTTTTCCGAGTTTTCGACAGCATTGATATCCAAGATTAATTTACCCCTAGTTAAACTCTATTGTAAGACCAAATTCTAAAAACATGGATAATTATAAGGAAATTATAGTTCGTTCGCCCAATGAAAACTATTATAAGTGTAGTGCGGTGGTATGGGATGATGTTGTAAAAGAAGTGATGAGAAGAAAAGCTAAGGGACAAAAAACCAACTTATTTAGTGGCGATGATGAATATGAGGCTTCTTGTGTAAAAAGAAAACAGCCATTAAAGAAAAAAAATTTAGGTTCATATGGACTGGGAGCTAAACATGGTGGTGCGTGCTTTACAAGACGCGAAGCCGAGTGCATGGTGTTATTACTAAATGGTAAAACAACTAATAGTATTGCGGCCATATTAGAGCTTTCTCGTAGTACGGTTATAGACTATATAAAGAATATGAAAATCAAGGTTGGTTGCCGTACTAAGCTTGAGTTAATTAATTTGGTGAGTGTTAGCGAATTCCCTAAAAATGTAAATTTTTAGGGATATTTTTTTGAGTTGATGGTCCCGGTATTCCGTATGGCTTGATGTTTATTGGTTTTGAAATTTTATGTTTCAATTGCCAGGTTGAATACGAGCCGGTGGTATATAAGGTGGCGAATAATATCGAAAATATGCAGCTAAAGTAAGGGGGTGGCAAAGCACTTTGATTTTGAAGCACTGGCTGCTTAAAGTACCAACGACACTTTTGTTATATTGTAGTTGGTTAATAATGGGGCTGAAGTTGATGAAGGTTATGCAAATCACTTTATTTTTGTGATGCAAAAAATAATTTATTAGTTTTGTGCCCATATTCTGAAAGAAAGCCACTCTAGGATCAAAGATGATTCTAAATTTTATCAGGGCAGATTGTAATGCTGTGAGCCATTAAAAGAGCGTTATGTGCCACACTTAGTCCCCCGCCTGTGAGTCCAGAGATTAAATAAAACTGAATTTGATGCTATAAATTTAGGCATGTCATACATGTAGCAAGTAGCACCCGAGCTTAAATTTTTGGAGATTTACTAAGTCGGGGATGGGTGCTGTTGTAGGGAGTTTAAAAATAGCGCTACAGAGGCAGTATCTAATAAAAATCTTGAGTTGCTGTCAGGAATTCTACCAGCTAGGTTCTTCCCCTTCTTTTTTGTTAGCCGAACACAACATATTGAATTCAACGTAAATTGTTCGTCACCCGCATTACAAGCCCGTCTTGTTGAAAAACCCCAGGATAAAATTATTTTATGGATGGGAAAATATTTTGCCACTATTTTTAATAAAATCATTTCGCGGTAGTAAAACATTTTTATTATTTGTCAAAAGCGGAAAAATGAAAGTGCCAAAGGGATCGGTGATAACTAGTGCTGAAGCAATTGTTAGGGCAATAAAGATAATTGGCTCTGAAAGGGCTTTGGCGAAACTCATCGGTGTGAATAGGCAGAGTTTTCGGTATTGGAAATTAAATACATTGTTACCTTGTGATATGGCTATAAAAATCTGTGTTGTTACTGGGGGAAGGGTAGGTCTCACTGAATTGCGTCCTGACCTTGAGGGTGTGTTAGGTAAATGGGAAGCGCTGATTTTTAGAAAATCAGAGGATAAAAAAGTGGAATTTATTAGCAAATATTAGATAGGTAAGTGTATTTTTTTCAATGCTATTTAATAGATATTTTTTAAAGTTTTGTTTTTAGAAAAAAAACAATGAAATCATTTTCAAAACTATATTCCGACTTTTGGATAAATTACGACCACTCCGAAGTGCTTGGTACGGGTGTAGACGGCCAACTCATGGCGTTGTATTTACAAAGCAATACTCATCGCAATATGTTGGGCGCTTATTACTTGCCATTACTATATATATCTAGTGATCTCAAATTACCAGTTAAGAAAGTACAAGCAGTCTTAAAAAAGCTATGTGAGATAAATTATTGTAAATATGACGAAAAAACCAAATATGTTTGGGTTTGCAATTTGGTATTTGAACAGGTTGGTGAAGATGTAAGTGATAAGGATAATTGTGTTAAAGCGCTACAGACAATATGGGAATCTTTGCCGGCGAAGTTGGAGTTTTTAGGGGAAATCTATAATAAGTACCACGACGCATTTCATCTTAATCCAAGGAAGCGTCCGAAAACTCATGAAATAAAAAGATGTGAAGGCGAAGAAACTGTAATAAATGAAAATGCAGATATAAATCGCGATATAAATGATCTAGATGCCGATGCAGATATAAATACAAATACAAATACAAGTATTCGACCGACAACAGAGTGTTTACCAGTGTTTGTTCCCTTTGAAGTGGCTTCGAAGCCTTTGAAGAGTCTATCTGAAAATAAAAGCGCGGATTTTTTCAAAGAAAACTTATTCGAAGCCCCTTTAAAGGGATCTCATATGCCTGCCGAATCCTCTTCTGATACCCATGATACCAATATATTAGTACAAGACTTACCAGTGGATACAAGAAACGAAGAAAGCTGTGTCACTTTACCCTATTCGAAGGGTCTTCTAACCCCCTCTAAAGGGGCTTTGAAGTCCCTCCCAAGCCCCTCCGAAGGCCCTTCGAACCCCCTTCGAAGCAATATAGAAGATAGAAGTAAGAATATAGAAGTTAGAAATAAGAAAGAAGAAATAGAAGAAGAATTAAAAAAAGAAAAAATAAATATAAATAATACTCCTGTTCTAAATCCCAACATTGTCGCGCAAGCGCGACTTGACGCAAGCGAAAAACCGCCTGGTGAAATTTCTTTTTTTGCTTTTTTTGAAAAGCCCGAAAAAGCTACAAAACCGGAAGAGCCAGCAGAAATAACAGAACCGATGGCAACTGAGGGATTGGTTGAATCAAGAAAACCGGTAAAAGAGCCTTGCACTCAAGACCAGAATAATTTCCCAGTTGTTTTGGCTAATGCCAATTCAGAACTGGCTTTACAACCAAAGCTCGAACCCAAAATCATTAGCTCAAAAAATACGGCAAACACGGCTAGCGATCCTGTAGCCGTAATATTTGAGCATTGGAAGAAGGTAATGAAACACCCAAGAGCTCGTCTTGATGACAAACGAAAGGCTTTGATTCGTAAGGCTTTGGGGTGGGGTTACAGTGTTGAGCAATTGTGTGATGCGATTACTGGGTGTGCTCTTACACCGTTTTACACTGGAGTTAATAAGCAAGGCGAGTATTACACTGGACTACATGTCATTTTGCGTGATGCGGATCATATCGACAAGTTTATCCACAATTGTCATAGCCCTCCGAGGCCGCTGACTGAAGCAGAGCTGAGATTGCTAGCTAATTCAAATGTTGCAAATAGGTGGGCTGACAATAAAAGCTATGAATCAAATGAATCAGTAGAGACTATGAGGAATGACTATGCTTAATCAAGACTTATCAAGGTTTGCAATGCTGATTACCGGCATTGGTGAGGTTTATGGCAAGTCGTTTACTTCGGTTGCGATAGATATTTATTGGAGCGTACTTAAAGCCTTTAAGTTTGAAGAAGTACAGGCAGCCTTCTACCGGCATCTTAAAAATCCTGATGTCGGTAGATTTTTGCCTAAACCAGCAGATGTCGTCATGGCGATTGATGGTACTTCTCAAAATCAGGCGTTACAAGCATGGACCAAAGTAGATTCTGCTATTCAGAGGTTCGGTAGTTACTCAAGCGTTGTGTTTGATGATGCATTGATTCATGCGGTTATTGAAGATATGGGTGGTTGGCAAAAGCTTTGTTTGGCTTCTACGAAACAGTTGCTATTTGACTCCAAAGAGTTTCAAGAACGTTATCGAGGCTATGTTATTCAAAAACCCGTTCGTTATCCCAAATACTTTATTGGAATTATTGAAAGTAAAAATAGTAGTGGTGGTTATATATTTAGCCCGCCGGTATTGATTGGTGATAGGGAGAAAGCAAAGCAAGTTGTTGCAACTGGTAGTTATGTGTTTTTGGGTACAGAACTGCTTTTTCCTAAAAACACCGCTAAGGCTATTGCCAGGGATTAAAGCTTTCGTTGGCTATGTGAGATTTCATTGAGCAATAAATAATAAATAAAGGAAAACAAAAATGGTTAGATGTAAAAAACAATTAGATTTAAAAAAACAAAAATAATAAAAAATAATTGGAGGAAGTAAAAATGCAATACAAAAACATAAAACACTACTGCAGTGTTGCTTTAAAGAACAAATGTTTTAAGCCTCATTTTAATCCGGCTTTAATTGGCTTTGTATTTCTTGCTGCTGTTGGTTTTTCTTGTTCGACTTCAGTTTTTGCAGCAGATGAATTAGCCGGAGCAATGAGTTCGGTAAGGGATAATTTTGGTGCGAACTCAGTCTTTATCAAACTGCTTTATGCGTCAGAAATCGTCGCTGGTGGTTATGCCTGGCACAAAACCAAACATCCGAGTGCGGTAATCGGTATCGTAGTTCTCGCGTTATTTATGACCTTTGCGCTCGCGCATTGGGTATTTGTATAAGAGAAAAAACGTCAGTGGCTAACGAAAACAAATACTTTATCTGTAAAAAGATTGACGAACCAAAGAGGTATGTTGGTTTAACTCTGGATGAGTTTATCCCAATAGTCGTAACGGTTGGTTTGTGCTTTTTTTTCGGGAGCTTAGTTACGGGTTTTGCGTTAGCTGGAGTGGTTTGGTTTGCAATCAGACACTTTAAAAAGGGGCAGGGGCCGGGATGGTTTTTATATTTGTTGTACTGGCACCTGCCTTTACATTATTTACAGGGGTTTTTGTTTGTTAAAACGCCTCCTTCTTCGGCGAGGCATTGGCTTAGTTGAGAAAACAAAACATGGAATATCAAACTGCACAAAACAAATTACAAGCATTATCCGGCAGATTGCATTATCTGCTGTTGATAAGCATTGGATTATTGATTTCGAATATATTTTTAGTGTGGTTGGTGGGCTGGTCCTTTTTACACCAAAAAAGAACCATAGTCCCCACAGAAATCAGCCGATCGTTTACTGTTTCAGACGTAACAGTTGATGCGAGTTATTTGTGTCAGATGGCGCTATTTTTTGTTAACGAGCGCCTAAATATCGCCCCAACCAATATAAATCAAAATCACAACATTATTTTGCAATATACCGATCCGCTGTTTTATCACGAGTTTGTAAGCATTTTGAGTAAAGAAAAGCAGGCAGTAACAAAGCAAAACATTTCTTCTGTTTTTTATTTAGAAGAAATCATTCCTAACACTAAAGATCTAAGTGTTTCGATAAAGGGATCGCTTATGCATTGGGTTGGTAGTTTAGCTTTAGCGCCAGTAAAGAAGAGTTATGTATTGAAGTTTAGTTATAGAGCAGGAGTTTTAAAAGTATTGTCGTTTTCTGATGCGGCGGTGACAGAAGCAGAGCAGATAGAAAAAACAAAAGAAATATAGAGAGAGGAACAATGTTAACCAATATTCTTAATACCGGCCTTAAAACAACGGTTTTTGCGATGTATTTTTTGTTGGTTTTATTACCTGGTGCGGTTTTTGCAGAAGATATTGATAAGGATATTAATAAAAAAGATCCTATCAAAGAAAATGTAGTGGTTTCTGCCATTCCAGAAAATCCAAAAAACATTCCGGACAGCACAAATAAGATAAATAAAGCCGACAATAAAGATCAGGCGAAGCCTTTTGAGCCTCAAGCGGAAGGAACAAAAGAAATAAAAGATGCAAAAGAAGCAAAAGCAAGGGAAGAAACACAAGAAACACAAAAAACAAAAAAAACAGAAGAAATAAAAGAAACGAACTTTACAAAAGTGGGGAGGAGGATCGCGGTGTATGCTGATCCCCTCCCAAAAAACAATATAAACACTATAAAAACTCTGAAAACCACAGATGTAAAAAGTGGCGTTATCGAAAAATATTTTGCCGATAATGAACAAGTAAATGTGATTTTAAGTAATAGAGACATTAATCGGGTGTTGGTCAAGGCAGATAAAATACAAAGCGTTAATGGACCGACCGGATTATATACAGCCAAGAA
>CAZMGW010000028.1:0-15604 GCA_964565935.1 uncultured Coxiellaceae bacterium | reverse complement strand
AAAATACTGGCTAAATTTTGTCGCGCTTCACTGTAAGATACTTCTTTCATTTTTTGCCTTTTCTTTCTTCTTTTCTTGTTGTTGTACAGTTTTATTGTACGACGAAGACGAAGAATGTCAAGCTGCTGATAAGCGGTTATCTCTTGTGGAATTAAGTATCAAGACACCGAACGACGCTTGCGGCTTTTTAATTTAGCCAAGGTTTCTTGCCATAAAATCTCATTGCTACTCGACAGCCTCGTTTGTTTTTTCTTGGGTTTTGATTCATTAAGCTGGCGATTAACCAGGTAGCGAATAGAGGCAACAGTTTTAAACTCAGGCTGCGTGCGCAAAGTTTTTATCAGATCGGGGATGGCGTAACGCAATCTTGTGGCCCAGGCGGCATTTGTTACGGTAACTGTAACTACAGAACCCTCTAAATTGGCAAAATGGCAGTGCTTGGCTAAATCTGCATCAATCACGTTCTGAAACACGAAAGCCAGATCTTGAGTAACTTGACTTTTCTTCATTAATTTTGTGAATACAGACAGATCTTTCTCTAAAATTTCGCCAATGGTTTTCATTTGCTGCATTTTACGGCATAATAAATTCAATTGCTAACTACAAAATCATCGGGTTACTATTTTTAAAACACTATTATGATCACAAAAATTTTAAGTAAAATATTTGGCACACAAAACGAACGTATATTGAAGCTGCTTACAAAAAACGTCGCGGCAATTAACGAACTTGAACCGCAGATGCAATCCTTGTCTGATGAGGATCTTAAGGCGATAACCCCTAAACTACGCAAGCGTCTACAGGATGGAGAGACTTTGGGCATGCTCCTGCCGGAGGCCTTTGCTGCGGTGCGGGAAGCGAGCGTGCGCACTTTGGGTTTGCGGCATTTTGATGTGCAATTAATCGGTGGTATGGTTTTGCATGAGGGCAAAATCGCCGAAATGCGCACTGGTGAAGGTAAAACGCTCGTTGCAACTTTGGCGGCTTATTTGAACGCTCTAACCGGAAAATCCGTGCATATCGTTACCGTTAATGACTATTTGGCTCAACGTGATGCTGCGTGGATGGGGCCAATTTATAATTTTTTGGGCTTGAGCGTCGGGGTGATTATATCTGGTCAGGAGCATGAAGATAAAAAAAATGCCTACTCCAAAGATATTGTTTATGGGACCAATAACGAGTTTGGTTTTGACTATTTACGCGACAATATGGCTCTGAGCCTCGAAGATAAAGCGCAACGCGGTTTGTATTTTGCCATTATCGATGAAGTTGATTCAATTTTGATTGATGAAGCGCGTACCCCTCTGATTATTTCTGGTCCGGCTGAAGATAGCGCAGAGCTTTATCTTGGCATTAACAAATTGATTCCTAAGCTAAAAAAACAAGAAAAGCCAGATGGTGCTGGCGATTACACTTTGGACGAAAAAACGCGACAAGCCCATCTTACTGAAGAGGGGTACCAAAATGTCGAGAGGTTATTTGTTCAAGCCGGTTTAATTCGTGCCGGTGAGAGTTTGTATGATCCCAAAAACGTTAAGCTGATGCATTATCTTAACGCCGCCTTGCGTGCTAATACTTTGTTCTTTTGTGATGTGGATTACATAGTTAAAGATGGAGAAGTGGTTATAGTTGATGAGCATACTGGGCGCACAATGGAAGGGCGTCGTTGGTCTGATGGATTGCACCAAGCAATTGAAGCAAAAGAAAGCGTGCAAATTCGCAAGGAAAATCAAACGCTTGCTTCAATAACGTTCCAAAATTATTTCCGTATCTACGAGAAGATTTCAGGCATGACCGGTACAGCCGATACGGAGGCTTTTGAGTTTCGACAAATTTATGGCTTGGAGGTTGTGGTTATCCCCACTCATATGCAAATGATCCGCAAAGATCTCCCGGATCAAATTTATTTAACCGCAAAAGAAAAATTTAATGCAGTGTTGCAGGATATCAAAGAGCGCAGTCAAAAAGGTCAGCCGCTGTTGGTCGGTACGGCCTCAATTGAGACCTCAGAAAAATTATCTAGCCTGCTTGATAAAGCAAAAATCACGCATGAAGTGCTAAATGCTAAACAACACGAGCGGGAAGCTAAAATTATTGCTCAAGCTGGGCGCCCCGGGGCAATAACGATTGCGACTAATATGGCAGGTCGTGGTACTGATATTGTGCTTGGCGGTAGTTTAGATGCTCAGTTAGCAGACTTAGAAAATCCAACGGAAGCAGAAATAGCAAAAATAAAAGCGGAATGGAAGATAAGCCATGATGCAGTTCTGGCGGCTGGGGGGTTGCATGTTGTTGGTTCTGAACGTCATGAGTCACGCCGAATTGACAATCAATTGCGTGGTCGATCTGGTCGTCAGGGTGATCCTGGTTCCTCCAGATTTTATCTGTCATTAGAAGACAATTTGCTGCGTATTTTTGCTTCTGATCGTATTGCGATAATCATGAAAAAGCTAGGTATGCAAGAAAATGAAGTGATTGAGCATTCTCTGGTAACGCGTGCGGTTGAAAATGCACAGCGTAAAGTTGAGGGACATAACTTTGATATCCGCAAACATCTTTTGGAATTTGATGATGTTGCCAATGAACAACGTAAAGTGGTTTACAAGCAACGCGATGATTTAATGGAAGCAAGCGACATTGCTGAAACGATTGCGATGGTGCGTGAGGATGCTGTCAGTGCGCTCATTGATACTTTTATTCCGCCACATAGCTTGGAAGAACAATGGGATGTGCTTGGTTTAGAGCGACAACTACATCAGGAATATGGTGTAAGTTTGCCAGTTAAAAGCTGGTTGGATCAAGACAGCTCTTTACACGAAGAGCCATTGCGTTCCAGGATTCTTAATGATTTGACAGAGGTTTATCGGCAAAAAGAGGCTCAAATAAGCGCCGCAACAATGAGACATATTGAACGCTCAATCATGCTGCAGACTTTGGATACCCACTGGAAAAATCATTTGGCGGCTATGGATCATTTGCGTGAGGGCATTCATTTGCGCGGTTATGCACAGCAAAACCCAAAACAAGAATATAAGCGCGAAGCATTTTTGATGTTTAAACAGCTGTTAGAAGATGTAAAACGTGATGTTGCGCGTACTCTTTATTCGATCCAGCTCAGGACCCAAGAAGATGTGGAAGCCATTGAAGAAGAACGTCGTCGGATTGCGGAAAAAGAGCAGAATAAAATGAACTTTATTCACGCTTCTACTAATGCTTTGCCAGAAGGTGAGGCAGTGGCTGTTGGAGGAGAAGCAGCGAATAATGAGCCTTATGTGCGCGAAGTACCAAAAGTTGGGCGGAATGATTTGTGCCCATGTGGATCGGGAAAGAAGTTCAAACAGTGTCATGGGAAGTTGGGATAAATGATCTCGGTTATTGTTTCCACTTATAATCGTCCTGACGCTTTGCGCTTGGTGTTATTAGCCTTGGTGCAGCAAGATGCTGCTGATTTTGAGGTTATTGTTGCGGATGATGGGTCGGCTGACGAGACCAAACAGGTGGTAGATTCGCTCAGATCAAAAGTTTCTTGTGGTATTAAGCATGTGTGGCATGAGCATGCTGATTTTCGTGCGGCAACTATTCGAAACAAAAGCGCCGCTTTGGCCAAGGGTGATTATCTGGTTTTTCTAGACGGGGATTCGGTGCCTCGAGCCTCTTTTGTTAGGCGACACCAGGAACTTGCGGAACACAATTATTTTGTTGTTGGCAATAGAATATTACTATCGTCCGTTTTTACCGCTTCAGTCCTACGCCAACAACTTCCTTTGCATCAATGGAGCAATTGGCATTGGCTTAAAATTTTTTGTCATGGGCAGATCAATCGGTTTTTGCCAATTTTACCAGCCGGGAATTTTTATCCGCGTTACTTGCGGCGCACTAAGTGGCAAGGAGCAAAAACCTGCAACTTGGGTATCTGGAAAAAAGACTTTTTTGCGGTCAATGGCTTTGATGAGAGTTACAGTGGTTGGGGGTATGAGGATTCTGATTTAGCCATCAGGCTGATACGCAGTCATGTGCTGCGCAAAGACGGCCACTTTGCCGCGCCGGTGTTTCATCTTTGGCATCCAGAAAATAGTCGCAACCGCGAGCAAGTTAATTATCAAAAATTGAAAGAAATCGAAAGTTCCGCGCGCGTTAAAGCCGTGCATGGCATTGATCAATACGTGGGGGTATGACGTGAACTATGAAAAAATTACAAACGCGTTTGATTTATTAAGCAAAATTTGTGCGGTTATGACGGCCGCCGCAATTGTGCTTTCAACAGCGGCTACTAACATATTGTTTTTTGCTACAGTGTTGTTTGGTTTGGCTGCGGGAAATTGGCGCGCAAAATTCGATCTAATTGTTCGTAATCCGGTTGCTATAATATTTTTGCTTTTCTATGTGTTATTTCTTGTGGGCGCTCTTTATTCGACTGCTCCATGGCCAGATATGCTAAAAATGCTCCGTAAATACGATAAATTTTTATTAGCAGTTTTTTTTATCCCTTTATTTACTGAAGAGCGCTGGCGTAAGTATGCTATTAATGCTTTTGTAGCTGCAATTTTGGTAATGCTGGTTGCGGCATACTTAAAGGATTTTGGATGGTTAAGTCATGTTGCCAAAAGGGGGAGTGTTGAGGTTTTTAAGCCGAGCATTGAGTTTAGTTTTTTAATGGCATTTGCTGGCTATTTGTGTTTGCTTAGGGTTGTGACTGACAAGCGCTATCGTTGGTTGTGGGTGGCTTTTTTGTCGGTTGTTGTTTATACGCTTTTATTTCGCAGTATTGGGAGAACCGGCCAGGTTGTTTTTGTTTTTTTAGTAACTTTATTTTTTATACAGAAATTGGGTTACAGGGGGCTGATTTTGGCAATTATAAGCTCGGCGTTGCTTTTGGGGGCGGCTTATAAATTCTCACCTGTTTTTAAAGAAAGAAGCGAAAGAGTGTTTAGTGATGTTAAAGTGTTTAGCCAAAATGAGAATACGTCTGTGGGGCTGCGAATGTCATTTGTAAAGAACGGCCTCAAGTTGATTAAAGAACATCCCGTTTTTGGTGCGGGCACAGGTAGCTTTATTCATGAGTATACTAATATTACGCCAGCATTGGTACCAGAATTACTAACCAATAATCCGCACAATGAGTATGTTTTTATTGCTGTACAATTTGGCGCTCTGGGGCTTGCCATGTTGCTGTTGCTTTTTGGAGTTCCTATATGGTACAGCAGACTTTTGCCTGAAGAGCTCAAGCACATTGTGCATGGTACAGTTTTGGGAATTATGCTCGGTTGTTTGGCCAATTCCTGGTTGTTGGATACCACCGAAGGCCATTTTTATGCTTATTTTATCGCCTTGGCTTTTGCTGCTTTGCCAACAAAGAACAGAATTATTGCAAAAACCGCAACAACTTGTTAGCGGGACATAGAAGGCAATATCTCTTTCTCACATTTTATGTTGTGGTTTGGGCTCAATCTTGTAAAATTAGACGGGCTTAAGAGTTTTTGGATAGGTATGTTTATGCTGAAACAAATAACTATTTCTTTTATCATGATTTTAGGTTTAGCTAATCTAGCATTGGCTAAATCAGCAGAAACGCCGCCGGTTTTTGTTGAAACAATAACAGTGCAGCCCAGCCCACACCAAGCCCAAGTTTCAACAACTGGATCATTGATTTCAATACCCGGCATAGTGGTAAAACCCGAGATTTCCGGCCGCATTACTCAAATTCATTTTAAATCAGGAGATAGTGTCCCGGTTGGAGCGCCGTTAATTGAGATAAATACTGATATTCTCAAGGCACAATTGGCGGATGTGCAAGCTCAATTACAGCTCACTCGCCTACAATTTGAACGATTCTCTGAGCTATACAAAACCCATGATGTATCTAAGTCTGATTTTGATAAAGCGCAGGCCGACTATAATTCTGCGCGAGCAAAAGTTGAGGATATGAAAGCACAATTGCGTCAAGCAAATATTGTTGCCCCATTTGCCGGCAAGCTTGGTTTAAGTCAGGTGAATTTGGGGGATTATGTTAATGCTGGGCAAAATATAGTTAATTTACAGTCTCTTGACCCTTTAAGAGTAGATTTTAGCATCCCGGAGCTTTATTTAAGTAAGGCTGCAATTGGACAAACCGTATTGTTACACACGGATGCTTATCCCAATGAAACCTTTGTTGGTAAGGTGGAGGCAATTGAATCTCTGATCAATCAAAATAACCGCACACTAAATATACGCGCTAGCGTACCGAATAAAGATGGGAAGCTTTTGCCTGGGGGTTTCGCTGAAGTAATTTTACAATTCGGTTCGCAACAACAAATAATCAAGATTCCACAAACAGCAGTGGTTTATACTCCAGGAAGTAATTATGTTTTCATGGTTGTTGACGGTAAAGCGGTAAAAACCCCTGTCATTCTGGGGGATCGCGATAGCAACAACGTTATTATTAAATCAGGCATAAAAGTTGGCGATGTGATTGTTACGGTAGGGCAGTTAAAAATACATGATGGGTCTCCAGTGGCGACAACCGGAAGTAAAAACTAAAAAATAAATACGCATTAATTATGTTTCGACAACTCCTGCTTGTAGGGTATAGGCTCATTGTGTTGCAACTGATCTTGCTTGGGATTGTTGCTGGGGTTTTTGTTTTTATAAATGACTGGTGGGGGTTGGTTTCGGTTTTATTAGGCGGAAGCTCTTGGATTCTACCAAGCTTATATTTTGTACGTAAATTATTTAAACCCACAACAAAGCGAGATTCACAAAATCTACTAAAAGACTTCCTTTTAGGTGAAGGGGTGAAGCTGCTATTGAGCGCAGGGTTAATAACTCTGATTATACTGTTTGTTCCCATACAAACGGGAGCTTTTCTCTGCGGTTATATCGCAGCAATCGCGGCATCATTTTTCATGCCCCTTTGTGCGTTGTCCAGTTGTGCTATAAAAAAGTAAGAAAATGACAACCAATTTTTTACACCCAACTTCAGAAGAATATGTTCAGCACCATTTGGAGTATCTCCAGCTGGATTTGCATACTTTTACTCTGGGGAAAGGCGGTTTTTGGACGCTTAACCTTGATACCTTGGCATTAACAATTATTTTTGGCGCTTTATTTTTTGCAATATTTCGTTTTACCGTAATAAGATTTAACAAAGGATGCCCAGGAAAACTGCAAAATTTCATAGAGATGACTATTGAATTTATACAACAATCAGTAGCAGATGTTTTTCATGGTAATAGCTCTCTAGTCGCGCCGCTAGCTTTAACTGTTTTTGTCTGGGTATTCTCCTTAAGCGCCCTTGACTTAATCCCAGTAGACTTACAACATCTTTTTGGGTTTGAACATTTTCGCTCAGTACCAACAGATGACCCTAATTTTACTTTTGCTTTATCGATTAGCGTTTTTCTATTAATTATTGTCTATAACTTCAAAGCCAAGGGCTTTAAAGGATTTACCAAAGAAATGCTAACAGCGCCTTTCGGTATTTGGCTGTTTCCATTCAATGTGGTATTCCGATTAATCGAAGAAATAGTAAAACCAATATCCTTATCCCTACGACTTTTTGGTAATATATTTGCGGGAGAACTAATATTTCTATTGATTGCCACCATGCCATGGTGGATTCAGTGGACTGCGGGCGGAATTTGGTCTATTTTCCATGTTCTGATTATTGCAATTCAAGCATTTGTTTTTATGATGTTAACTATTATTTATTTGAGTATGGCGCACGATTCGCAACATTAAACTGCATTTCTGTGCTTTTTTAAATTTTACCTAGGGGGAGATACTGTGGAATTAGCTCATTTAATTGCAGGTGTACAAAGTGTAACAATAATTGCTGCGGCGGCATTGATTGCTTTGGCTGCTCTCGCAACAGCATTTAGTTTCGGAATGCTGGGTGGAAAATTCTTAGAAAGCATCGCACGTCAGCCAGAATTGGCGCCAATGCTAACCATGCGCATGTTCATGGTGGCTGGCTTGGTCGACGCTTTCGCGGCAATTTCTGTCGCAACGGGATTACTACTGGTTTTTGGCGGCAATCCGTTTTTGGCTGAGATTATCAAAGCAGCGGTAGAAAAGGTTAGTTAGTGATGTTTCTTGGGATATTTTCCAAAAACGAGGATTTTAATTAACGCGGGGTTCTCCTGATGGATATTAATGCGACCCTATTGGGCGAAATGCTTACCTTTGCGGTGCTTGTGTGGGCAACGATGAAATACATCTGGCCACCCCTAACCCAAGCCATGCAAGAAAGGCAACAAAAAATTGCCGCTGGCTTAGAGGCCGCCCAATGCGGTCAAAATGCCATGGAGTTGGCGCAGAAAAATGTCGCCAAACAATTACAGGAAGCAAAAAATCAAGCAGCTGCAATTTTAGACCAGGCTAACCAACAAGCAAACACCTTGATCGAAGAAGGGCGAATTAAAGCACAAGAAGAGTGTGCCAATATATTGGCCAGGGCTAGAATGGATATCGAACAAGAAATAAGTAAAACCAAGCTAGAGTTACAACAACAAACCGCTGATTTGGTGATTGCTGCTACTGAAAAAATATTGCAACAAAAAATCGACGAACCAACACAACAAAAATTAATCGACCAGCTAATTACAGAAATTTAAACATGATTGCAAACTCGACCACTGTACAACCGTACACTAAAGCAATTTTTGCTCTCGCCTTACGCGACCAAAAATTTGCAGAGTGGCAAACCACATTAAACTTGTTGGCATTAATAGCAGCAGAGTGCAAAAAAAGAGCTTTATTAAACAATCCCAGAGTCGGCTGCAAACGAGAACTGGAATTTTTTTATGATGCGGCCAAAAATTTTCCGATAGCCTATAACTTAGTCCGTGTATTAGCTAAGCACAAAAAACTAGAAATATTGCCGAATATAGCTAGTGGCTACCAAAAACTACTTCTTGAGCACCAAAAAATATTAGAAGCCCAAATAACAACAACGCGCGAACTAACTCCAGCTCAAAAAGAAAAACTAACAAAAGCATTACAGAAGCGCTACCAACAACAAATCTCACTGCAATGCCAAATTGATGATAAGCTGATTGGTGGTGTCAGAATTAATATAGACGGACAAGTAATTGATGGATCGATCAGGGGAATGTTATACCGTTTAAAACAAAGCTTGTTATAAAGAGTTCTTATGCTAAATCCAATTGAAATAAGTGAAATAATAAAACGCCGCATCGAGCAGTTCGATTTAAAAACCGAAGCCACCAATGAGGGCACAATATTAAGTATTAAGGATGGTATTGTCCAAGTTTATGGCCTCTCCGATGCTATGCTAGGAGAAATGTTGCAGTTTGAGGATAACACCTATGGTATGGCACTTAACTTAGAACACGATATCGTGAGTGCGGTAGTGCTTGGAGCCTACGAAAACTTGCAAGAGGGGCAAACAGTAAAATGCACCGGACGTGTTCTTTCCGTTCCTGTTGGTGAAGAGCTGCTTGGGCGAGTAGTAAATGCTCTCGGCGAACCAATCGATGGCAAAGGACCTATTAATGCCAAAGAATTTTCGCCAATTGAAAAAGTTGCACCGGGTGTTATCACCAGACAATCAGTTTCGCAGCCACTGCAAACCGGTATTAAATCAATTGACACCATGGTGCCAATAGGCCGCGGGCAGCGTGAGCTAATTATTGGCGATCGCCAAACCGGAAAAACCGCAATTGTAATTGACGCCATAATCAACCAAAAAGACACCGGAGTGAAGTGTATTTATGTAGCAATCGGACAGAAAACTTCAGCCCTTGCCAATATCATGTACAAACTCGAAGAACATGATGCGATGAAGCACACCATTATTGTTGCGGCAACTGCTGCGGATTCTGCAGCCCAACAATATATTGTTGCCTACTCCGGGTGCGCCATGGGCGAGTACTTTCGCGATCGCGGCGAAGATGCGTTAATTGTTTATGACGATCTAACCAAGCACGCCTGGGCATATCGACAAATATCGCTGTTACTGCGCCGACCGCCTGGACGCGAAGCTTATCCCGGAGATGTTTTTTATCTGCACTCTCGCTTATTAGAACGCGCTGCCCGAGTAAATGAACATTATATTGAAGAAATTACTGGTGGAAAAATAAAAGGCAAGACCGGCTCTCTCACAGCGCTGCCCATTATTGAAACCCAAGCTGGAGACGTTTCTGCCTTCATCCCAACCAACGTAATTTCAATAACCGACGGACAAATTTTCTTAGAAACCGATCTGTTTAATGCTGGTATTCGACCGGCAATTAATGCTGGTCTGTCAGTGTCTCGAGTTGGGGGTGCCGCCCAAACCAATATTATTAAAAAATTGGGTGGTGGATTACGTTTAGCGTTAGCACAATATCGTGAACTAGAAGCGTTTGCCCAGTTTGCTTCTGAATTAGACGATGCAACACGCAAACAACTTGAGCATGGTCAGCACGCATTAGAAATTTTAAAACAAATAAGGTTTGCCCCGTTAACTGTTGCTGAAATGGCGGTCAGCTTGTTTTTAATTGAAAAAGACCTGCTCCACGACATCCCATTAAACAAAACGGTGGCTTTTGAGCAGCAACTACATGATTATTTTCGAAAAAATCACAAAAATGTTCTTGATGAAATCAATCAACAACCAGTTTACACCGATGCAATTGCAGAAAAATTACGCCAAATTATTTTAGAATTCAAAAGAGAGTTTTTGCAAATCATATAATGTAGATTTTTAAAATGACTTCGCCCAAAGAAATTAAAAACCAGGCTTTAAGCATCAAGAAAATACAAAAAATTACTGACGCTATGCAAAAAGTCGCCGCCAGTAAAATGCGTCGAGCACACCAAAAAATGGAAAGCTCGATGCCTTATGCTATCAAAATTCGCGAGGTCGTGAACCATGTGGCACACAGCAATACTGAGCACCGCGGCCCATATCTACAAGAGCGCGATCAGATAAAGCGCGTGGGTTATATCGTAGTTTCTACTGACCGCGGTTTGTGTGGTGGTTTGAATATCAATCTTTTTAAAATGGTGTTGGAGCATGCCCAAAACTTTCGCGAACAAGAAATTGGGGTCGATTGGTGTCTCTTTGGTAGCAAAGTTGAAGGATTTTTTCATACAATTACAGCTAACATTGTGGCGCACGTTTCTAATTTAGGAGAATCACCTCAAATTGCAGATTTAGTTGGCAGTATTAAAGTCATGCTTGACGCTTATAAGGCTGGACAAATAGATCGACTATTTATAGCTCACAATGAATTTATTAGTACTATGGTACAAAAGCCTGTTGTCACTCAGCTTTTGCCATTACCCAAACTCAGCAATGATGACATGCAGATAAACTATCATTGGGATTATATTTATGAACCCGGCCCAGAATTATTATTAAACACCCTGATGATTCGTTATGCTGAAACACAAATATATCAAGCGGTAGTTGACAATATTGCCTGCGAGCAAGTTGCGCGGATGATGGCAATGCAGAACGCCACTAATAACGCAAAAGAGTTAATCGAAGATTTACAATTGATGTATAACAAAGCTCGACAAGCGGCAATTACGCAAGAAATTGCCGAGATTATTGGGGGAGCAGAAGCTGTTTAAAAACGGTTGGGGAATTTGAGAACTAAAAACTTGGGGAACAATTTTGGATAACACAATGCAATCTGGAAAAATAGTTTCAATAATTGGCGCGGTAGTAGACGTCGAGTTTCCTTGCGAATCTATACCAAAAATTTATGACGCTTTGAAAATTGATGCCACTGGGCTGATTTTAGAAACCCAGCAACAATTAGGAGATGGCGTTGTCCGCACTATTGCCATGGGCTCTACCGACGGACTAAAACGCAACCTAACAGTAACAAACACCAACAATCCAATAACCGTTCCTGTTGGCAAATCTACTCTTGGTAGGATCATGGATGTATTGGGTAATCCAATTGATGAACAAGGACCAATTCACAGCGAACACTTTTTACCGATCCATCGCTTGCCGCCCGCTTTCACCGAACAATCAGGAAACATAGCATTACTCGAAACTGGAATTAAAATTATCGATCTACTTTGTCCGTTTGCCAAGGGTGGTAAAGTCGGTCTGTTTGGCGGTGCCGGCGTTGGTAAAACCGTTAGCATTATGGAATTAATCCGTAATATAGCGATTGAACACAAGGGTTATTCGGTCTTTGCTGGTGTGGGCGAACGCACCCGCGAAGGTAACGACACCTATCATGAAATGCACAGTTCCAATGTGTTGGATAAAGTATCTTTAATTTATGGTCAAATGAATGAGCCACCCGGGAATCGATTGCGTGTTGCCTTAACCGGATTAACTGTGGCTGAATATTTTCGCGAAGAAGGCCGCGATGTGCTGTTTTTTATTGATAATATTTATCGCTACACTTTGGCTGGTGTTGAAGTATCCGCATTACTTGGACGCATGCCCTCAGCGGTGGGTTATCAGCCAACTTTAGCCGAAGAAATGGGGATGTTACAGGAACGAATCACCTCAACCAAAACTGGTTCAATCACTTCAATTCAAGCAATTTATGTCCCAGCTGACGACTTAACCGACCCATCACCGGTAACAACTTTTGCCCACTTAGATGCAACAATTGTTTTGTCGCGCCAAATTGTTGAGCAGGGAATATTTCCTGCGGTTGATCCCTTGGCCTCAACTAGCCGCCAACTAGAACCCGCAATTGTTGGCCAAGATCATTACGACACCGCGCGAGCAGTGCAAAGCACTTTGCAACGCTACAAAGAATTGCGCGATATTATATCTATTCTAGGCATGGATGAACTTTCAGCGGAAGACAAATTAACGGTAAATCGAGCACGCAAGATCCAAAGATTTTTCTCTCAACCATTTTTCGTGGCGGAAGTATTTAGTGGGCAACCAGGAAAATATGTTCCATTAAAAGAAACGATTCGCGGCTTCAAAGCGATCTTGGCGGGCGAATGTGATCATTTACCAGAACAAGCTTTTTTATATATTGGCTCAATTGATGAGGCGGCAGAAAAAGCAAAAGCGTTGAAATAATTATCCCGGCAGGCACAGGCTTTAGTCTAATTCATTCACGAAAGATACATATGACAACAACAGTCCAGCTTGACATAGTAAGCCTCGAAGCCAACATTTTTTCCGGTCAGGTTGAAATGGTTGTGGTCACAGGTGAAATGGGAGAATTGGGGATCCTGCCAGGACATACTCAACTTTTAACTTCAATGAAACCAGGACAAATTCGTATCGTATTGCCAGGAAACGTACAAGAGGTTTTTTATGTTTCAGGCGGGGTTTTGGAGGTTCAGCCATACATTATCACAATTTTAGCTGACACAGTGGTGCGTGCTGCTGATTTAGACGAGGTCGCGGCAATTACTGCTCGCGAAAATGCTGAAAGATTGCTGGCTGACAAAAAATCCACTGTTGAGTTTACTGGTTTATTAGCTCAATTAGCACAAGCGACAGCCCAGCTTCGAACAATAAAATTAGCTCACACAAAGAAAAGCAACAAACAATAAAGGTGAACAATGTCTCTTCATATTATTATTCTCGCTGCCGGTAAAGGCACCAGAATGAAATCGGCCCTACCGAAGGTTTTACATAAACTCGGCGGCATGCCATTGCTCGAACATGTAATAAAAACCGCGCAAAACTTGCACCCAGAAAAAATTCATGTTGTTTACGGTGATGGCGGCTCTTTGGTACGTGAACGTTTGAATGAATACGACATTAACTGGGTTGAACAACCAAAACAATTAGGCACTGGCCATGCGGTGATGCAAGTCCTGCCATTTATCGAACATGCTTCGCAAGTTTTGATTTTGTATGGTGATGTCCCATTGATCACAACTACAACTTTAGAACAATTAATTCGAGAAATGCCGCGGGATGGCGTAAATTTACTCACCGTTGAGTTTCCTGATCCTTCCGGTTTGGGCCGTATCGTGCGCGATTCTTCCGGAAAAATTCAAGCGATCGTTGAGCACAAAGATGCGACGTCAACGCAATTACAAGTTAAAGAAATCAACAGTGGGGTTTTGGTAACCACATCAAAAATATTGCGAAATTACCTCCCCCGCTTACACCAAAATAATGCTCAGGGCGAATATTATTTGACTGACGTTATCGCCATGTTGGTTGGTGACAAATTACCCATAAATAGTCTATTAACGACAAACCCAGAAGAGGTAACTGGGATTAATGACAATCTGCAGCTGGCACAACTAGAACGCCAATACCAAAAAAATCTTGCTGCTAATTTAATGCGCCAAGGACTTCATCTGATCGACCCAACGAGATTCGACTTGCGCGGTGATTTAACCTGCGCTTCTGATGTGACCATCGATGTCAATGCGGTGATTGAAGGAGCGGTTTCTATTGGTGCCAAGAGCGCTATCGGCCCGAACAGCTTTTTAAAAAATGTAAAAATCGGCAAAAACGTGGTTATCAGAGCCAACTGCGTGATTGAAGATGCCATTATTGAAGATAACTGCATTGTTGGTCCATTCGCGCGTATTCGCCCTGGCACGCGTTTAGAAGAGGGCGCGCACGTAGGGAACTTTGTCGAGGTTAAAAATACAACTGTTGGCAAACGTAGCAAGGCCAATCATTTGAGTTATCTGGGCGATACAATTATTGGTGATGAGGTCAATATTGGTGCGGGCACGATCACTTGCAACTACGATGGTGTTAATAAATACCAAACTATCATTGAAGCAGGGGTGTTTATTGGCTCAAACACCTCTTTAATCGCCCCCGTAAAAATCGGAAAAAATGCGACGATTGGGGCTGGTTCAGTCATCACTCAAGATGCACCAGAAGAAAAACTAACCATTGCGCGAGCAAAACAAACAACCATAGAAAACTGGCAAAGAAAAAAATAGCTCGTCATTGTGAGGAGTGCTCGGCAAAAAGCAAAAGCGCCTTGCTCGCAATGATGACAGAGCAGCCTTAACAACAAGGAAAAATATTTTATGTTATACGCCGAAAAAACATTATTGCCTGGAGAAAAAATTTTATATTACACCAAGCCGCACTATATTATTTTTTATCGAGCGGTTTTATGGGTGGTTTTTGCCGCCTTGATTTTGATCAGCAATTACATCGGCACTTTTATTGGCAAGCTGTTGTTGCTAACCAGCATATTTAGCTGCATCAACGTATTCATTGATTACTACTGCTCTGAGTTTGTGATAACTAACAAACGCGTCCTAATAAAACTTGGTTTTATTCGCCGCCAATCTCTGGAAATATTTTTAGAGCGGATTGAAGGCATTTATGTTGACCAGGGTATCGTTGGTCGCATGCTTAACTTCGGCACTTTAATTGTTGGCGGCATCGGCGGGACCAAAAACCCCTTCTTTTATATCCCCGATCCAATCAAATTTCGTAGCAACGTGCAGCAGCAGATACAGGCAATAAGCAAAGGCTAAAAGCCCAATTCCGGTAGGCGCAGACTGAAGCCTAATTCATTACCCACAAGTATAGAAAAATGCGCCGAAGACGCAAAAGATCTATCGCTTAGTCGCTTAGAAGACCGCTCCAGGGTATGCATTTTGCATCTTGGTATTATCTATCATAATGGATCAGTGCAAAACGTTCTGAAAGAAACGTAAGATCTAAAGCTTGGGGTGACCGAACAGC
>CAZMGW010000027.1:0-15868 GCA_964565935.1 uncultured Coxiellaceae bacterium | reverse complement strand
CCCACTTGGGAATCCCCCATTGCTTTGTCCCCGCGGCAAGCCGCTGGAACTGCATTAATTAATCACCAAGCATATTCTTGACTGCCTTACGATCGCTCTTGCTTACCATAGCCATTGGGGAAAGCTTGGCTTTTCTTTTGCTACTTTTTTTGGTCAAAATATGATTACGAAAAGCGCTGCGATGTTTATAGTTACCGCTGGCTGTTTTTTTAAACCTTTTTGCGGCACTTCTATTTGTTTTTAGTTTAGGCATTATTGACAACTCTCCAAAAATTTAAACATTTTTCTGTTTTCCCGGTATTACCAACATCACCATTTGTTTACCTTCCATCTTTGGTGACTGCTCTACTGTTCCATACTCTTTTATATCGTTTTCTGCACGCCGTAAAATATCTATCCCCTGCTGCTGATAAGACAATTCTCGCCCACGAAAACGAACTGTAAACTTAACTTTATTGCCTTCCTGCAAAAAAGCAATCGCTTTGCGAATTTTGACCAAATAATCACCAATATCGGTAACTGGTCGCATTTTTAATTCTTTTACGTGTACTTGTTTGGATTTTTTCTTGAGACGCTTACGTTGCTCAAACAAATACTTGCCAAAATCCATTATTCGGCAAACTGGGGGGGTGGTTTGAGGAGATATTTCCACCAAATCTAAAGCGGCTTCTTGTGCCCTTTGCAAAGCTTCTTGCGAGCTCACTATACCAACTTGGCCACCATCTGCATCGATAAGCCGCACTTCACGTGCACTAATTTGATGATTTACCCTAGCCCTCTTAACCGCGTAGTTTGAACTACGACGCGAACTGTGATGTAGACTAATACACTCCCCCTCTTTCAATATTTTGAGTTTAACCAACTTACCCTATTTTATACACTTTGCAAGAACTTCTTCAATCGACATCTGGCCCAAATCCTGACCCTCACGGGTCCGAACCGTAACGGTACCAGTTTCAGCCTCACGATTGCCTACCACCAACATAAAAGGCACTCTGGCAATCGAATGCTCGCGGATTTTAAAGCCAACCTTCTCATTTCTCAAGTCGTAATTTGCGCGCACACCTTCATCTCGCAATTTTTGCGTAATTGACTTGGCATAGTCTATCTGCTCATCAGTAATATTCATTACCACCGCTTGAACGGGCGCAAGCCACACCGGTAAGTCGCCGCCAGTTTCTTCCAATAAAATCCCAATAAACCGCTCAAGAGAACCCAACATAGCCCGGTGTAATATTATAGGAGGTTTTTTCTCACCATATTCATTAATGTAATGCGCACCCAACCGCTCCGGCATAAAAGAATCAAACTGTAAGGTTCCACATTGCCATACTCTACCAAGACAGTCGCGCAGTGAAAATTCTATTTTGGGACCATAAAACGCCCCATCTCCTGCGGCAAGCTCCCACTTCATGCCCTTACTATCTAAAACATCAGCCAAAGCTTTTTCTGCTTTATCCCAAACCTCATCGCTGCCGATACGCTTTTCGGGACGAGTTGATAGACGAATAATAATATCCTTAAATCCAAAATCGGCATAAACACTTACTAGCTGTTCAATAAAAGCCGCGGATTCGCTGGCAATTTGATCTTCAGTACAAAAAATATGGCCATCATCAATCACAAAACTACGAATACGCATGATACCGCTCAAAGTACCGGAAGCCTCATTACGGTGACAATGCTCAAATTCAGCAAATCTTATCGGCAAATCACGATAACTTTTAATACCCTGCTTAAAAACTTGAATATGCCCGGGGCAATTCATGGGTTTAATGGCATAAACTCTGTTCTCGGATTCGGTAATAAACATTCCTTCTCTGTACTTTTCCCAATGTCCAGATTTTTCCCACAAGCTACGATCAATTACTTGCGGAGTACTTATCTCTTGATAGCCGAATTTTGTTAGTTGTGTTATCAAATAACGCTTAATTGCTGAAAAAATTGCCCAACCATTTGGATGCCAAAAAATCATTCCTGGTGCTTCTTCCTGCAAGTGAAACAGATCCATTTTTTTGCCAATCAGGCGGTGGTCGTTTTGCTTGGCTTTTTCTAATCTAGCTAAATAATCGTCTAATTCTTTTTGCGTCGCCCAGGTAGTGCCATAAATACGCGGTAACATTTCGTTACGTGAATCACCATGCCAATACGCGCCAGCAAGCTTAGTTAGTTTAAAAGCACGTAGACAGCCTGTGCTCGGCACATGAGGCCCAAGGCAAGCATTGATAAAATCGCCCTGACTGTAAAAAGATATTTCATCATCGGCAATCTCTTCCAACATTTTCACTTTATAAGCTTCGTTGCGCTTCTTGTAAAATTCAATTGCTTCTGCACGATTCTTAATACTACGCTCAATCTTATAGTCATTTTGCGCAATTTCATGCATTTTGGCTTCAATTTTCGCCAAATCGCTTTCAGTAAATCCTTGGGGATAATAAAAATCGTGATAGAACCCGTCCTCAATATCTGGTCCAACGGTTGGTTGAGCGCCCGGAAACAATTCACAAACCGCATGGGCAAGCAAGTGGGCTGCCGAATGACGTAATATTTCAAGTCCTTCGGGATTTTTGGGGGTTAAGATCGTAACCACAGCATCTTTTTCAACCAGGTAAGAAAGGTCTACCGCTTTGTCATCAACTTTTCCAGCAATTGCAGCCTTTGCAAGTCCTGCGCCAATAGCCGCAGCAATTTCTTGCACCGTTACTGGATGTGCAAATTCTAGATTTTTGCCGTCTGGAAGTGTGATTTTGATCATAAAAATAAACGCATTTTTATATAATTGGTAGGCACGAATGGTTTCGAACCATCGACCCCCACCATGTCAAGGTGGTGCTCTACCCCTGAGCTACGTGCCTGTTTCGAATGGTAAAATATCATGATACCTGCCACCAAGCAAGTGCTGCCACATGCACTCACTGGGTATTAACTCAAAACTTAGGGTTTTTACTACTGCTACTAATAAACATTAATGAATCAATTTGTCCAGTGGAAGCATGTTGATGACATCTGAAGGAATATTAAGTATTTTCAACGGCTTTTCAATCTGTTTTTTGATTTCATTCGTAACCACCTGCTGCACTACAACTGCCACATCAGGCTTAATTGATGGCTTAGCAAAAGGTCCTGTGATTTTTATCGGCACTAAAAAATTATTATCATGGGTGCTATAGGCCTTTACCTTCAAATCAAGGTACTGTGATGCTATATTAGCATTGCCCTGCCCCATTACCTTATAATCTGGTGCTTGGATTAATAAATCATTAGTACTCAATAAAGAATTATTTATTTTAAATGTCATAGTCAAGCGATCAAAATCAGTATGTGGTGGCCGCGATTCTTGAGGCATCATTTTTTTATTTAATAGCGCATTAGCATGCCGCACCTCATAAGGAATATCTACTCCATGATATGAACCATTAGCAATTAGAATATTTCCATTACCATTCAAACTATTGAGCAGACTATCACCCGCATTACCATGCATACTAATGTTGGCATTTAAATCAAGAACCCCGCTAAAATCTCCATAGTTAGCAACAGCCATCAGTAGAGGCAGTACTGCCACGCCATGAAGATTCAAGCTTAAACTCAACTGTGACATTGAGCTGCGCATATCAATATTGGCACTACCATTAGCATGTCCTTTATAAAAAATAAATCCAATTTTTGAACAATTAACTATTCCATTATGCAAAACAACCTTTGTAGAGAAATTTTCCAAACTCATTTTTCTCATCTTCACCACATCAATTTTTATATCACTAGTCAGCTTTAAGGTATGCAGAAAATCAGGCAAAGAATTAGATCTGTTTAAGTGTTTTGGAACCACCCTAATCGCAGCTGTTTCTACTTTATTAGCCTTGGATGGAGAAGAGGATGTTATCAGCAATGCATCTAGATCAAGCTTATCTAGCGTTAAATTACCAGTAAAACTAGGAGCATTAATAATATTAGTACCGTACAACGATCCGGTTGCCACTCCATTAGCAAAGCGCAAACTAAAGTTTTCACTAGTGAGCGTTTGTTTACGCAAATCAGCTGTTACACTTAGAACACCGCTAAAATCAAACATCTGCCCTGAAGTTTTATTTTTTAATTTACCTGCTATTTGCAAGCTCCGCAGGGCGTATATTTCATTGATCAAATCAAGCTTAATTTGTGCACTTATTTTAGTTCCACCACTCAAAATAGAACCATTGCTTGTTAAATAAAAACTGCTCTTTATGTCAAATGGCCGACCAAAATCAAGATTTTTGCAGTTCAAATTCAGGTTGCTTATTTCAAAATTTCCACCAGTTCGCTGATCCAGCCAAAATACGTGACCATTATCTATATTCAAACTGCCCACAGTAACCTTTGCTGACCCGGAAACATTATTATCAACAGCAGCCTTGTCGGAGTGGTTTTTTTTCTTGGCGCTATCTGATACTAAAAAATTCTGCCAATTACCAACTCCTGCATTATTTTTAATTAACCACAAATTGAGATTTTTAAATGCTAAATGGCCAGCCTCAATATCGCCAAAAAACAGGGGCAGCAATTTAACACTAATGTTGAGTTCGCTGGCCCGAATAAAATCACTATTTTTAAAATTAGGCGGATTACTCAAGGTAAGATCTTGTATCTTTATGCCGACCCAAGGAAAGATCGTCCACTGCACCGCACCTTTAATTGTAAGATCTCTTCCAGTTTTATCGTGCACCAGCTGCACGACTTTGTTTTTAATCGTATCTTGCTTAATAGAGGTGACCACTAAAACGGCAGCTCCTCCCACAAAAATTGTTATCACCGCAACTAAGATTAGCGCTATCTTTAATATTTTATTTATCATGATGGTTATCCCAGTTTTTGATACGATTTCTTACTTAATTAGGTTAAAGTTCGGTAATGGAGCGGGCGATGGGAATCGAACCCACGTTAGAAGCTTGGGAAGCTTCAGTTCTACCATTAAACTACACCCGCGTTACTTTATAGGATAGAAAATATACAATAAATATCTAATATAATCAAAATTATAAAATACATAAAGAAGTTTGAATATTTTCTTCTATACTTATATTATCACTCCTCAGTATACACACATGCACAAAATCAAACACATACGCAGCTTCGTCAAACGCCATAGGCATTTGCCTCCAAATAAGCAACAAATATTTGATGAGGCGTGGAAAATCTATGGGCTAGAGGTGACACCCACTCCAATATCAACACCAAAAATATTCAACCGCAACACATCTCTTGTACTAGAAATCGGTTTTGGTATGGGGACAACACTACTACACGCCGCCCCAAAACATCCAGAACAAGATTTTATTGGTATCGAAGTACATCAACCGGGAATTGCAAATCTATTTGCACAACTCAAAATACAACCATTAAACAACATCCGCGTTTATAACGCAGATGCTGTGATTGTTCTACAACAATGCATTCCTGATACCAGCTTGGATAAAGTTCTCATCTTCTTTCCTGACCCTTGGCCTAAAAAACGCCACCACAAGAGGCGCTTGATTCAACCAAAATTCATTGAGCTGCTACATAAAAAATTAAAACCACAAGGCATACTACACATTGCAACCGATTGGGAAGACTATGCTAACCTCACCGTTACGGTGTTAACCAATAACCCTGCCTTCACGGCATTGACAGACCAGGAAGCCGCATCTCTTCTATCGGAGAGAATACCAACGAAATTTGAACAACGCGGAAAAAAACAAGGACATAAAATATTTGACCTACTATTTGTAAAGATTCATTAACTCGCGCCACTGCTATTTAAGGCTTTCTTAAGGAAGAACAACAAAAACCCTGTATACTGTATATTAAAAAATAATACCTGGTAAACTCGAGCTTTTGAAAAACATAGAAAGGTGATGCTATAAAAACGAACTCAAATATAACAAAATGGATACATGGCAAGGGCCTCTCCCAAGGAATTTTTTGGATAATATGCGCCAGCTTATTTAGCAATTTAGGTGACGCCTCCATTCGCCTGGTAGGAAGCAGCTTACCCGCCATGCAGGTTGCTTTTTTTCGCTTTTTTTTTGGAACCCTGATTCTTTTACCAGCAATGCTATATAAAGGAAAATCTTCTTTTGTTATTAAAAACAAGTCATGGCATTTACTAAGAATAATAATAGGCTTTGGTGCTATTGCATGTTGGATTTATGGAGCAAGTCAAACAAGCCTCCCCTCTATTACAACAATATCGTTCGCCTGTCCCATTTTGGTCTTACCTTTGGCCTATTTGTTTTTAGGAGAAAAATCAGACTGGAGAAGATTGCTAGCGGTGGGCAGCGGTTTTATAGGCGTTGTAATCATTGCCTTTTTTGAAAAAAGCGCAATAGAAAAAACATCCGAAATTTTATTTTTCCATCCTGGCGTAGTGTTTTTATTTTTAGGCGCGGCATTATTTGCCATGAGCGATGTCTTAAATAAAAAAATGCTAGCCACAGAAAATCTTTTTTCACTCTTGTTTTATTTTTGTTTGGGAACAACATTAATTAGCTTTATTCCTGCGTTATTAACATGGAAATCAATGAGTTATACGGAAGTATTCTATTTATTCATTATAGGCGCTGGCGGAGCATCTATACTGTACTGTATCTTGAAAGCTGCTAGCGCAACCGAGATCTCATCAATTGCTCCGTATAAATATATCGAACTTGTCTTTTCTATTATAATAGGCTATGCACTATTTAAAGAGATGATAAAAGTCTCTACAATTGTAGGGGCGGGTTTGATTATTCCAGGCGCGCTTTTGATTGCTTATTACGAAATCAATCAAGAGAAAAAATCCTCTAAAAACAACTCACTGGAGCTTGAAGAAGCTAAGGTTATGGTGGAGTCAGAGCCTTAGGCGTCAAACTTCTCGCAGAAATGTCACAGGCCCTATTTCCACTTGGTCCGACAATAAAGCTTAATTAAAGGTAGATTAATTTTACCGATTAATTGCAAATATGTTTCTTTAGAATGATTAAGCTCCTCTATATCACTTATACCAACTGCCAAAACTCGAGCTAGCTTTTTTATTGACATTTGCTTTTCAACCAACAACTTGTTAATCATTTTTTGTACAACATCTTGAGCCAAATACTGTCTAGACTGATCGCATTTAGACCCATTTTTGTATTTTTTATTTGCTATTAACCTAGAAACAGATGCTACTGATAAGTTACGCTCCCGATAAACAACGTTTACCGGATAAGAAATATCTGGATTGAAGCTATTTGATGTTGACCGTTCCATTTTCCACTCTCCTGTAAAAATTTACGATCTTTGCCTCTTCTGCGTTGGTATTATTTCATATTAAGGGTATTAAGCCATCCGTAAATATTACGGAGGCGTTTTTTGCTCTCGAAATTAGTAAAGCAATCCTTTCTATCATACTTAGCACCTCAAATATGAATTTAGCTTTTGAGCTAATACAGCAACATGCGGCTCTTGGAACATGGTTTCATGATCACCCGGTATCACATGCGTGCGTAAAATTCACATAATTTTTAGGTACCACGATCTCGTCCATATCGCCCCATTAACCACTAACTATTTGCTCAGCTATATTTTTAATTATCAGAAAATCCGTATATGCCTTGCGCTTTTCACTTGGGGAACGCAATAAATATGCCGGATGATAAGTAACCAACAATGGGGTTTTTTGCTGCCCATATTGATAAGTCTGTCCACGCAGGCGACTCATAGGCTCTGCGGTGTCTAATAAAAATTGTGCAGCTATGCGGCCTACTGCAACTAATATTTTTGGCTGAATCAAAGCAATTTGTTGTTGTAAATATGGCGTGCAAAGCTTCACTTCTTCTGGTTGCGGATCGCGATTACCAGGCGGACGGCATTTTAAAATATTAGCGATGTAAACATCGTCGCGCTTTAACCCTATCGATTGCAGCATCGAATTCAATAACATCCCTGCTCTACCAACAAATGGCTCCCCTTGCAAATCTTCATTCGCACCGGGCGCTTCACCGATAAACATAATTTTAGCGCTTTGACTACCAATTCCAAACACCACTTTATTCCGGGTTTTATGCAAATCACACAAAGAACAAGCAACAACTTGCTTTTCAAGCTCTTGCCAATCGGCAGAAACCTGCGGTTCAATATCATTCGCTGTCAAACAGGCTCTATCAACTGTCTTTTTGCTTACCCAAAGATCAATTCCCATTTCTTTTAAATATTTTTTTTTGTTATTCATCACCGCACCAATCACAAGAAAATTTCTAGCAAGTCGTTCAAAAAATTTCTGCCCTTAGCAGTTGTTATAACCGCATCGCTTTGCAATTCAATCAAGCCTGAATCTTTAGCATATTGCAATTCATTCGCTATCACGTCAATTGTAACTCCAGTACGCTCGCGAAACAACGCATGACTTATTGGTCGATATAATCTTAAGGCATTCAACATAAACTCAAAAGGCAGCTCTTTTAAAATTACTGTTTTCTCACCCGCAGTTAACAAATCTTGTGCTTGTAAATATTCTTTCGGATTCGCGATCTTCCAATAACGCCTTACCTCGCCATTTTTAAGCGTAATCTTACCATGCGCACCAGCACCAACCCCTAAATAATCGCCATATTGCCAATAATTTACATTATGCCGACATTCAAACTCTGGCTTGCTGTAAGCAGAAACCTCGTATTGCACTAAACCTGTTTGCGCCAACAAATCTTGACCTGCTTGCTGTATATCCCACAATTCTTCATTCTGCGGCAAAATTGGTGGTTGAACAGCAAATTGTGTTTTTGGTTCAAGGGTTAATTGATACCAAGAAAAATGTGGCGGCGCAAAATCCAAAGCGGCTCGAAGATCGCGCAGCGCAGTATCAACATTTTGCCCCGGCAAACCAAACATCATATCAAGATTAAAATTAGCAAATCCCGCTTGTTTTACCGCACAAACTGCCTCTTGTGCCTGCCTAGCATCGTGAATACGCCCAATGCTTTTTAATTTCTCATCGTTAAAACTTTGCACGCCAAGGGAAATACGATTAATGCCCGCATCTTTAAAACCCTCACAAACTTCCAAATCAATTGCTCCTGGATTTGCTTCTAGCGTAATTTCAACATCGGGCGAAAAAGAAAAAAGGTCATTCGTTCGATTAATGAGTTTTTTGACAGCGCTTGCTGGCAACAAACTTGGGGTGCCACCACCAAAGTAAATACTATTTAATTTACGACCTCGCACCTTCGCCGCTTCAATTTCAAGATCAACAAGCAGTTTATCGACGTAAGAAGCATACAACTCTTCTGCAGGCTCAGTTAATGGATAAGAATTAAAATCGCAATAAGGACACTTACACAGACACCACGGGAAATGAATATAAAGAGACGGTGGAATTGCTGTCATTATATCTGCTCTGCTTGACTCAATAATTGAAGCACTTCTTCATCCGTGGTTTGCGCAAAATCGTAATACCACTCCCCAACCGCATGAAATATCCCTGGCAAACTCAAACAAACCACCTCATCCGCCTCTTGTCGCAGCATCGCCGCAGCATCACGCGCACAAACACCACTTACAAACACAATTTTTCGTGGCTGCATTTTCCGCACCGAGCGAATTGCAACCAAGGCTGTCTGACCAGTTGCAACGCCGTCATCAACAATAATTACTACTTTATCTTTAAGATTAAGCATGGATTTATTCTCACGATAAAGCTTAATTCTTCGCTCCATTTCTTTTTTTTCACTTGCGACAAGGGTTTGAATTTCAGTTCTATCAAGACCAAGTGAAGAAACCGCTTCTACATTAAAAACACTAATATCTCCCGGAGCAATTGCTCCAATAGCGTATTCTGGATGTAAAGGTGCGCCAATTTTCCGCGTCACAATAACATCAAGCGGCGCCTTGAGGAATTTCGCAATTTCGTATGCAACCACCACTCCACCACGTGGCATACCTAACACGATTGGCTTTTCTGCTGCATAGTGAGTCAACACTGCAGCCAATTTCTGACCAGCTTCTTTTCGATTTTGAAAAATAATTTTTGGGGTATTCATATTTCCATCATTTTTGGGCTATACTGTCACTTATGTTACACATTTATAATACTTTTTCTAGACAAAAAGAATTGTTCAAACCCATTAGCACGCCTAAAGTCGGGCTTTACGTGTGCGGGTTAACTGTTTACGATAACTGTCACATTGGCCACGGCCGACTGTTTATCTGGTTCGATGTTGTTGTGCGTTATTTGCGCAGCGTTGGCTATCAAGTCACTTATGTCCGCAATATAACCGATATTGACGATAAAATTATCAAACGTGCGCAAGAGTTGAATATTGATTATCAAACTTTAACCCAACGCATGATCGACTCAATGCATACGGATGAAAAATCCTTGGATGTTATACCGCCAGATTTTGAACCGCGCGTAACTGAGCATATTCCACAAATTGTCGATTTGATTCAAACATTAATCAATAAAGACTTCGCCTATGTGACAAAAACTGGTGACGTGTATTATGAGGTGGCTAAATTTAAAGCATACGGCAAACTAGCACACCAAGACTTAAACAGTCTCCGCACCGGAATTCGGGTTGAAACAAGTGAAGACAAACGCGATCCTCTTGATTTCGTATTATGGAAAGCGGCCAAGCCCAATGAGCCATTCTGGCCATCTCCTTGGGGCAATGGCCGACCAGGCTGGCATATAGAATGTTCGGCCATGGCAAAAAAATATCTGGGTGAAAATTTTGATATTCATGGTGGCGGCAATGACCTGCAATTTCCCCATCATCAAAACGAGCTCGCCCAATCTGAGGCAGCCAACGGCTGCTGCTTCGTTAATTATTGGATGCACATGGGTTTTGTTCAGGTTAATCAAGAAAAGATGTCAAAATCACTTGGGAACTTTTTCGTTTTAAAAGAAGCACTAAAAAAATATCACCCAGAAATTTTGCGTTATTTTGTTGTTGCAAGCCACTACCAGAGTCCCATTAATTTTTCTGAAAATAATTTAGAAAATGCCCATGCGGCGCTGCAACGTTTTTATATAACACTTCGTGATTTACCTATTGCAAACACCAAAGACTTTGACCCGAAAAATCAATTCAATAAACGCTTTCATGCTGCCATGGATGACGATTTCAACACCCCCGAAGCATTGGCGGTTTTATTCGATCTTGCGCGTGAAATCAATCGGTTACGCAATGCCGATCAATTATCCCTAGCAGCCCAACACGGCGCACTATTAAAGCATTTAGGCTGGATTCTTGGGATCCTACAAGACGATCCGGAAAAATTTTTAAAAGCTGGTATTGATGAAAATAAAATTCAAAGTTTAATCAACGCGCGCAATGCCGCCCGCAAAGATAAAAACTGGGCTGAAGCTGATAGAATCCGTGGCGAACTAACCGCCATGAGAATCACATTAGAAGACACCCCAAACGGAACAACCTGGTTAGTTTTATAGGAGAAACCCTTGTCAAAAGAAAAAACGCCTTGTCAATGCCAGTGTAAATGCAAATCGCAAAAACCCGTCTATACTGACAATAAAAATCACGCGGTGCGTCACATCTCACTACACCTGATAGGCATCACACTGTGGTGGTTGATTTACACTCATCTTAAACAACTCTCAACTTATGCGACATATTCTTTATTACACATAAAAAACCCTCAACTAGGCGATGCGCTTGAATTCTTTTTTTACGACGTACCAAAAATATTCATGCTGCTCGCATTGGTCGTATACGGCGTAGGAATAATGCGGTCTTTCATAACGCCAGAAAAATCTCGGCGATTTCTAGCCAACAAAAATGAGTTCTTGGGAAATATCTGCGCAGCCATACTCGGCATTGCAACTCCATTTTGCTCCTGCTCTGCCGTCGCATTGTTTATCGGCTTTGTAACTGCTGGCATACCACTTGGCGTAACCTTTTCTTTTTTAATCGCAGCACCGCTGGTAAATGAGGTCGCTGTGATATTGCTCTACGGATTACTTGGCTGGAAAATTGCAGCGCTATACTTATCTGCTGGCTTAGGCATTGCGATCATCGCTGGATTAGTAATAGGCAGGGTAAATCCAGAGAAATATCTTGAAACTTGGGTTAAAGAGCTACGAAACAGCACTGAAACTACAGAAAAAACCAAAATCACTTGGCACGGACGTATTGTTTTTGCCTACGACGCAACCAAAGATGTTTTGGGTAAAATTTGGCTTTATATTTTGGTCGGTATTGCTGCAGGCGCGTTTATTCACGGATATATACCAACAAGCTTTCTGGCCATGGTCATGGGCAGTAATTCTTGGTGGTCAGTTCCACTGGCCGTATTGCTCGGTATTCCTTTATACGCTGGCGCCGCTGGCGTTCTCCCGATAGTAGAGGCTTTAATTAGCAAAGGTGCTGCCATTGGTACGACACTAGCATTTATGATGTCAGTAATAGCCTTGTCATTCCCTGAAATGGTAATACTACGCAAAGTTTTAAAGCCCCAATTGATTGGTGTTTTTATAATTACTGTCATCCTAGGCATTGTCATTGTTGGCTACTTGTTCAATTGGATTATTTAAAGAACAAATGTAGCACGGCCAAAGCAGTAAAAAAGTAGATATACCAATGACTATGAACCCAAGCTCGATCAAGGGGATAAATTCGTGCTTCTTCCTTTTAATAACCACCACCCATAGCTTTGTTTACACGACAAGCCACGAGGAATAAATTTAAACCAAAGTATGCCCTTTGCTAGAGGGTGTCTTAAGCAAACCTTAATGTATTCTAAAAACAACTTGCTACAATAAGATCATCATGTCAGATAAATTCATATAAAAACAACAATATACCAGATGGAAAAACTCATGAGAAAAACATTACTAACAGCTGGATTGATAATTTTGACAATGCTTGCTTCTTCAGCACAAGCTTTTTTTGAATTAAATCAAGAAGTAGCTTTTCAGCTTCCTCAAAGCGGGGATACAAAATCAACGATTGCCAGATTGGCTATATTTAGAACAGAAATTTGTAAGCAATTATCGGCTGCTTTTGCAAAAAGTTGTGATGAGAACCAAGATCAAGTATATGCATATTTTTTAAAGTATGGTAGTGAGCAGAATTTGAACTTTATCGCGCCGGAAGAAGAGCAAGTTATACCAGCTTTAGTAGATCAGCGCATCAACAAGAAGTGGCCGGCGTTTAAAGAAATATTTTTTGAGGAATATGGGGTTTTGCCTATTGCCATACGGATACAAAAATTTGATAAAGATGATGGTGGTACATCTCAACCCCCATCATTAATGCCAATTGTTGTACAGCTACTAAAGATGGGAGCAATAACCACCAATGATGACTATTTTAAAAACCTGTTTTTTAATTATTCAGAGTATTTAGATATTAAAATATTTCTCGAAAATCAAGGGGATGCTTTAAAGAAGCTAATCTTATCACCCGAAGCCAATAAATACGATCTGGATGTGGCAGCACTAATCTTATTGGATTTATTAGAACAACAACCTGAACAAACAGAATCGCTTCTTCATAATATTATAGAGTCAAGTAATGGGAAAGGTTTAGAAGCAAAAAGAGTAGAGACTGTTTTTCTTAAATTGGCTGGTTCGGATAACCAAAAAGCACAAGATACAGCGGCAAGAGTGATAAGTGAAACATTGGGGTCGGATAACCAAAAAATACAAGTAACTGCAGCACTGGTGGTTTATACAATGGCTACGTCAGATAACCAAAAAGCACGAGACACCGTGCTAATGGTGATTAATAAAATGTTTAGGTCGGATAACAAAAAAACATATGACAATGCGGTAGGGATGATTTGTGAAATAGTTGAGTCTGGTAACCCAAAAGCGCTAGATATTGCGATAAGGTTTATTTATGAGGTGGCTAGGCTGGATAACCAAAAAGCACAAGATGCCGCGGTAGTGATTGTTTGTAAAATGGTTAGGTCTGATAACCCAAAAGCACGAGGGGCAATTAGTAAAATGGTTAGGTATGGTAACCAGATAGCAATGGATAACTTAGCAAGGGCGCTTTGTACAATTTTTCATAGGGGCAACCAAAAAGAACAAGACACCGCAGTAAGTGTGATTAATGAAATGGTTAATTCAGATAACCAAAAAGCACAAGACACTGCAATAAGTATAGTTTGTGAAATGGTTGAGAAAGCGCCAGTCATCGCGGAAATGGTAGTTCGTAAAATGCTTATATCGGATAACTCAAAAACACAAGACGCCGTTAAGAGGGTGGCTTCTACACTGCTTGGATTTGGTAACCAGGACGCGGCAGGGTTGGTTTATAAATGGGCTGTATCGGGTGTGCAAAAAACCACAGAAAACGTGGTTGGTAAAAAAGCTAAGCCGGACAGCTCAGAGGCACAAACAACAGCTGTGTCAGATGCTTCAAAAGCAGAAGGCGCTGCAACAAGTGTGTCTGGTAAAGAAGTTGTGCCAGCTAGCGCTCCAAAAGCAGAAGCAACCGCGACAAACGCACCTGAGGTTGTTTCGAATAAACTAAAAGCACAAGATACTGCGGCACAGATGGTTCATGGATCAGAGGCACAAGCCGCCGCAGCAGCAGTGTCTAATACCCCAAAAGCAGAAGTCGTTACAGCAAAGGTGGTTAGTGAAAAAACCGGGTTAGCTAACCCAGAGGTACAAACCACTGCGGCAAGTATGATTAGTGAGATTGCTGGGTCGGATGTCACAAAAGCAAAAGCTGCCAAAAATAAGGTTAGCGAAATGGGTGGGTCGGATGACAAAGAAATACGAGACGTTGCGGTAAGTGTAGTTAGTGAAATTGCTAGGTCGGAGAATCCATTGGTACGGGTTAATGCTGCATTGCTGTTTCGTAAATGGGCTATGTCGGTCAATCCAATAATACGACAAACCGCAGCAAATGTGGCTTGCAAAGCACCAGAGTTGATTTTTGAAATGGCTGGATCGGATAACCAAAATGCACAAGACACCGCGGTAGGGTTGGTTAGTGAAATGGCTGGATCGGATAACCAAGAGGCAAGAAAAATCACGGCAAAAATTATATGTGACATGTTTTTTTCGGATAACGAAAGAGCAAAAAAAATCGCGATAAAAATGCATATTAAAATAGATAAAATGGCAAACCCGGGTAACTCAGCAGCAAGCGATACATTGTCGATATTTGTTTCTGAATTGGCTGGGTTGGATAACGTAGTGGCACGGGATCTTGCAAAATGCTGGATTACTGACTGGGTTATATCGCGTTCAAACGCTGCAATAAATCGTGTTGCTAAAATGATTGTGTCGGATAACCCAAAAGTAAAAGCCACCACAATAAGTGCCGTTAGTGATGTGGCTATGTCGACTAATTCAAAGCAACGATCCGCCGCAACGTTGGTGGTTAACTCATTGCTTGCGTTGGATACCCCAACAGCACAATACGACGCAGCAAGGATATTCGTTAAGATGGTTGAGAACTTTACACCACCGCAACAAGTCAAGTTTGTAGAAAACCTTATTGAAAATATTAAGTTGGATGCCCCAAAAGCACAAGACATCACGATAAGGTTGGTTATTGAAATATCTGGATCGGATAACCAAAATGCACAAGACACTGCGGTAATGTGTGTTATTGAAATGGCTGATAAAGTACCAGTCACTGCACACATAGTGGTTTCTGAAATGGCTAAGTCGGATAACCCAAAAATACAAGCCGCTGTTAAGAGGGCGGTTGGTGAACTGGTTAAATCTGGTAAGCAGGCTGCGGCACAGATGGTTCAGGAATGGGTTAGGTCAGCTAGTCCAGAGGCACAAGCCCCTGTAAGTAAGTCTAGTAAAAAAAGGAAGGCTCGTAAAAAAACTGGATCGGCCAGCTCAGAGACACAAGCTGCTGCCGCAGAAGCATACGCCTGATGTTTCCCGAATATGTTATGT
>CAZMGW010000026.1:0-16598 GCA_964565935.1 uncultured Coxiellaceae bacterium | reverse complement strand
GGCGGCACCCTGCCACATAGCGATCATTGCCGCCGATTTCAACCTGCGCGCCTTCGCGTACGGCGCGGCCTTTTTCGTCTATGCGCATGTTCATGGTTGCTTTGCGGCCGCAGTGGCAGATGGTTTTGAGCTCAATCAAGTGATCGGCCAACGCCAAAAGATATTTACTGCCTTCAAATGGTTCTCCCATAAAATCACTGCGTAATCCATATGCTAGGACTGGTACATTAAAATCAATAGTGACCCGAGCTAAATCTTGAACTTGTTTTTTGGTGATAAATTGAGCTTCGTCAATTAGCACACATTTGATATTATTGTTGTCATCGAGCGCTTTTTTAATATATTGGTAAAGATTTTCTGTATCACTAAAGGCGACTGCTTGGGCTTGCAAGCCGATACGTGAAGCAACTTTACTGGCGCCATAACGCGTATCGATGGCTGGGATTAAAAGCAAAGTGTCCATGCCGCGTTCGTTATAGTTATAACTTGATTGTAATAATGTCGTGCTTTTGCCGGCATTCATTGCGGAATAGTAAAAGTGTAATTTGGCCAAGGGTTTTCTCCTTATATCAAGTTGTGTAGTGTGAGTGGCATAAGTTTGGCTTTAGTATTATAGTATGTCAAGGAGGTATTATGCTTAATATGAATAAATATTTTTTATTAGTTGCCGCGGTTGTTTTTATTATAATTTCTGGCTGTAAACAATCTGAAGATTTTCCTGATCGACCGGCAACAAACGCCATCAGCGCTACGGAAAGTAGCGGCGCTGTAGTATCCGATCAACCTATTCAACCAGCACAATTTTGTCCACAAGTTGGGGAGCTAACTAAACAAAATGATGTGTGGGGTACACCAGATAATAAGTGGAGGAGTTTTACCCATTCGTCGGCTAAAAAAATATTAAATTTTCTCGGTGCTCAGTGGGTTGGGGTGAAAGTTGGAAAAATCATTTGTTTATATCAAACAGATGAGGCGGTGTCGTTTCCGTTAGCAGTAGAACAGTTGGTTAACCAATCGATTCTTGAGCCTGTTGGGTATGGTTGGAGTGCTTTAACTAATGGCCGTAAGTTTTGTAAGTCGGCTAGCGTTGCCGATTGTACATATTTCATTGAGCCGCAGAAGGGTATCAGCAATATATATGAAGAAATAAAGTATAATCCGCGCGAAGACAGCGAGCTATGATGCTAAGAGCTTGCGCGTGTTGATGTTTATGGCGTAAATGAGTGGGTCCAATGATGAAATACTAAGGAAAAAAATGACTGAACAAAATGCTAACTCGAATCAGCGTAAAAAATCTTTGGTGGTGTTCATAGCGATATTAGCAATCCTTGCGATAATTATTGCGGTGTTGTGGAAATATTATTGGCCACGTTTTAGTCAAGGAATGTCGGCTTCAGAGGAGCAAACAACCGTTATATCCGCCTCTACAATTGTAAATCTCCAAAATAACCTTGCACAAAAACAAGCTATGATTCAAGAGTTACAACAAGAAGTACAAAAGCAAAGTGCCATGAAAGAGGCAACCTGGAAATCAATTGTTATTGAGCATCTTGTCAGAATGGCGGATCTAACTTTAAACACAACTGGGGATGTTAAGGTTGCTTTGGCGTTTTTATTGACAGCTAAAACCTACACAGGAGATCCAGAGGCGCTAACAATTAATCATGCGTTAAATAAAGACATCGCTAGTTTGCAATCTATACCGATTGTTGATACGGAAGAACTAATTCTCAAAATTGATGCGATTAATAAGCAAATCAGTGAATTGCCAACAATACCACCACGCATTACTGTTGTGCCAACAAAGACTGAAGAGCAAACACAAAAAACAACATTAAATCGCTTTCTTGTAAGCGCAGTGCAAGCTTTAAAAGATATCGTTGTTATTCGTCATCAAACCGTTGAACCCATACTACCGCCAGAACAAATAACAATTTTGCGTTTCAACATACAGGCTAAGTTATTGCAAGCAGAGCTATCTGTTATGCAGAGGCAAAACAAAGTGTATCAGATGTGTTTAGCCAAGGTTATAGATTGGGTTGCCAAATATTTTGTTTCCAGCAATAGCAATGCTAATATTTTAAATATGCTTCAGGAGCTAAAACAGGTCGATTTACAACCAAAACTACCAGCGCTAACAGAGTCACTCACAGCAATTCAAAATCTTATTAAAACCGATAACACGGCCGTCGTCCCCTCTTCACAAAAAATAATCGCGCAACCGCAAGGGGCTAGGCTATTATGAAACGGATCATTGTTTGGTTTTTAGTTTTATTGTTTTCTGTATGGCTTGGGACCGTGATGTATCGTAATCCCGGTTATGTTTTAGTCTCTTATCATGGCTGGAGCGTGGAAACATCGTTGTGGTTTTCTATAGTTGCATTATTGGGGTTGTTTTTATTGTTTTATGCGTTGCTGCGTTTTAGTAGTGGGGTTAATTCCCTTGGCGTTTATATCAAGAGATGGATTGGCGGTATACAGAGTCGCAGAGCTCGTGCGCAAACCATTTCAGGGCTATACGACTTTGCTGAGGGTGGTTGGGAAAGCTCTGAAAAGAAGCTATCACGCGCCGCAAAACACAGCGATATGCCGTTAATCAATTATCTCGCTGCTGCATTTATGGCCCAATGTCAGCAGGCGTTTGAAAGAAGGGACAATTATTTGCTTTTGGCTCAAGTGGTTGGTAAGGATCGTCCTATAGTTGTGGGCTTAACTCAGGTGCGGTTGCAAATTTTAAACCAGCAGTGGGAAGAAGCCCTTGCGATTCTGCAGCATTTACATCAAATGCGTCCAAAAAATGCTTTCATTTTGCAGTTATTGGAGCAGGTATATTTAGAATTAAAAGACTGGTCAGGTTTAAAAAGACTGCTCCCAGCTTTACGTAAACGCCGCGCCTTTGGTGCTGAAGAGATTAATCAATTGGAGCTTAAGGTTTACCAAGAGCTGCTTTTATTGGGTATAAAGAACGACACTATTGAAATTAAATGGAAAGAGTTGCCTCGCTATCTACAAAAACAACCGGTTTTGGTGGCGATTTATGTTGAGTATTTATTGGCTAATAATAAGGCCGAAGAGGCAGAGAGTGCTCTTAAAATGATTTTACGCAAAACTCTGGATGAACGCTTGCTTGAATTTTATGCAGCATTGCCAAGTATTGATCCGATAAAGAAGTTGGCGCGAGCAGAGGAATGGTATAAAGAAAATCCGGAAAACGCATCTTTGTTGTTGTGTTTGGGTCATATTTGTAAACAACAAAAATTATGGGGTAAGGCAAGGCAATATTTAGAAAAAAGTGCGCGTTTAACTTTGACGCCTGCTGTTTGTTTGGAGTTGGGCCAAATTTTGGAGATGCAGGGTGATTTACGAGGAGCTTTGAAATATTATAATAATGGATTAGCTATAAAAAAGATTAAGTTCCTATGATAAGTAAAGCAAAAAAATTTTTGTCTTTTGGGGTGCTGCTGGCGGCTTTGTTAGGCATTGCATTTCTTATAAATTTTTTCTTTTTTAATAAGCCATTTCTTTATGCCGGCACTTTGGAGGTCACTAAGGTTGATATTTCTGCTCGTCTTCCCGCAGCAATCAGCGAAGTCAGATTTTATGAGGGCGATCGGGTAAAGCAGGGTCAAACTCTTATCACATTTGCTTGCGAAGATTTTAGAATTGAGGCTGCTCTTGCAAAAGAAGATTATGAGCGTAATAAAATGCTTTTAAAGGGAAAATTCATATCTCCAAGTACCCTCGATCAGTATAGAACGCGGATGGAAGATACCGCAACTAAAGTTGATTGGTGTACTGCTATTTCACCACTAAATGGGACAGTTTTAAGTCGTTATCATGAGCCTGGAGAGTGGATGAACCCGGGCACAAAGGTGCTCACACTGGCAGATATCCACGATATTTGGGCGTATATCTACGTTCCCCAGCCCTTGATAGCAAAGCTTTCTTATGGCATGAAGCTTAAAGGAACTCTCCCAGAGCTTAAAGGGAGGGTGTTTGAAGGTAAAATCATAAAAGTCAGCGATGAGGCTGAATTCACACCAAAAAACGTTCAAACTCAAAGTGAAAGAGAGCGTCTAATTTATGGCGTAAAGGTGAGTTTTTTAGAGTCAAATGCGGATGAAGTATTAAAACCTGGAATGACAATCGAGATCGCATTGCCAAAATAATCCTCTAATTATGGCTGATCTTATTTCCATCAAAGTCGATAAATTAAAAAAGAAACTTGGAATCAATCAAGCCTTAGACGGAGTGTCCCTTTATTTTGAAGCGGGAAAAATGCATGGCGTAATTGGTCCAGAGGGTGCTGGCAAAACAACGCTGATGCGACTAATGATCCAGTTATTAAAACCCGATGAAGGTACAGTCGAGTTTCTGCAGAACGGAAAAGCTCTGGTATTTAAAGAGATTCGCACCAACATCGCCTACATGCCCCAACAACAAAGCCTTTATCCAGAGTTATCCGTTGATGAGCATCTACGTTTTTTTAGCAAGCTTTATCAAATTGATGAGGATGAGTATAAAAAGCGCAGGAAGGAGTTGCTAGAGATTACTCGGTTAGGGCCATTTGTAGATCGTACTGCAGAAAAACTTTCTGGGGGGATGTATAAAAAATTGGGACTAATGTGTGCCCTGTTAAGAGCGCCGGAAATAATATTGCTTGATGAGCCAACTAATGGTGTCGACCCCATAAGTCGAAGAGAGTTTTGGGATCTTCTGTATCAGCTGCTAGAGAAAAAAATCTTAATTATTGTGACGACAGCTTACATGGATGAGGCGGAGCGTTGCTCTGTTGTGCATCTTTTGGAGTCTGGAAAAGTGATTGCGGAGGGTGAGCCGCGAGAGCTTTTGCTTAAGCAAAATGCCAATAATTTCGATGAGTTGTTCTTCAAAAAAGAGGGGCCGTTATTATGAGTAACGACTTTGTGGTGATGGTAGAAAATTTAGCAGTTATATTTGGTGATTTTCGTGCGGTCGATACCATTACATTTTCTGTGCGGCGAGGAGAGATTTTTGGTTTTTTAGGTGCTAATGGTGCTGGAAAAACCACAACTATTCGTGTTCTTTGTGGGCTGCTCCATCCATCAGAAGGAGCGGTAACTGTCGGCGGAATAAACTTCGATAGTCAAAAAAAAGATGAGATGGCGATTAAAAGAAAAGTTGGTTATATGTCGCAACGATTTACTTTGTACGACGATTTAACGGTTGAAGAAAATCTATCATTTATAGCCAGTTTACGCGGTCTTGATACCAAAACCTATTTCCAGCGGCGCGATTATATTCTAAATTTTATTTCATTTACGCGACCATTAAATTCATTTATCAGGAGTCTTCCGGGTGGGATAAAGCAGCAAGTTTCTTTGGCTGCAGCTATTTTACATGATCCAGAAATTGTTTTTTTAGATGAACCTACTGCTGGGGTGACGCCTGCGATGCGAGCTCGATTTTGGGCGCTCATCAATGATTTGGCAAAAATAGGAAAAACTATTTTTGTCACAACTCACTATATGGACGAGGCCGAACAATGTGAAAGGATAGCTTTGATGCGAACCGGAAAAATTGTTGCTCTCGATGCCCCGGCTAACTTAAAGAAAACAATATTTCCAGATAAGTTTTATGAATTTGAACCGCGAACAGCAATTGACTACTCGCATATACAAAAACTAAAAGCTCGTCCAGAGTTCGAATATTTTGAGCCATTCGGTTTGCGCTTCCATGCGGCTTTTAAGAACACACCAGAAGCCGAAAAATTAAAAGACGAATTGAATGTAGATTTTAGAACCAAAGAAATTAGGCCTACATTAGAGGATGTTTTTATAAAGGTTACTGAAGGAAAATAAACATGAGTTTTGTTTGGGGTAGGGCTAGAGCAATTGCGCAAAAAGAGACGTATCACGTCTTGCGCGATCCCTTTACTCTCGCGCTTTCAATCGGGCTGCCCCTCTTTATGGTTGTTATTTTTGGATTTGCCATCGAATTTAACGTTAAATATATTCCTCTTGCGGTGCATGATGCCAATAAAACTCAGATGTCTCGTGAGCTAATCGAGACTTTCAGCAGCTCTAATTATTTTATTGTCGATTATGTAGATTCGCCGCAAAAAGCGCAGCAGACAATAATGAGTAATCGTAATCGAGCGGCACTAATTATACCTGGAGATTTTCAAAAAACTTTGTTTTCAGGAAGGGTGGCTCAAGTACAGTTGTTATTGGACGGGTCTGACAATTCAACCGTGTCACCAATTTTAAGTTATCTTGCAACCATACAACAAATGGCATCAAAGCGACTTATGGGTTTTGATCCGCCACCAGATGTAAGGTTAAAAACTCGTTTTCTTTTCAATGAGGAACTGAATAGTCGTTGGTTTGTTATTCCTGGGCTGCTGGTGATTATCATGTCGATTCTTTCAGTGTTATTAACGGCGCTTACTGTGGCGCAAGAATGGGAAAATGGCTCTATGGAGCTGTTACTTTCGACTCCGGCAGAGCCGCTGGAGATTATCACTGGTAAACTCGTGCCTTATGCAGTTCTTGGTATTGGGTCAGTTATTTTTGTTTATATTATTTCCCGAACAGTTTTTGGTCTGCCATTTCGCGGGAATCTTTTTGTGTTTGGGTTGGGCTGTGTTTTGTTTTTGGTAACTTATTTGGCACAAGGGCTTTTAATTTCTGTTTTGACTCGGTCGCAACACATTGCTATGCAATTTGCAATGATGACTGGATTATTGCCAGCGCAGCTGCTTTCGGGATTTATTTTTCCAATTGAAAGCATGCCGAGTTTTTTTCAATATTTTACTATGGTTTTACCAGTACGTTGGTTTATGGTTATTTCAAGAGAATCATATCTAAAAGGGTCAACATTTTTTGATTTATGGATTCCATTTTTGTGTCTTGGAATTTCGTGTTGGTTAATGATTTTTTTTGCGACCAAAAAATTCAAAAAGGACCTTGAGCCATGATGTCAATACCCCTATTGCGCGGTTTTTTTCGTAAAGAATTTATGCAGGCGCTGCGTGATCCGCGAATGAAATTCATTTTATTTATAGCGCCCATAATCCAGATAATTTTATTTGGCGTGGCCATATCCAGTGACGTGAAGAATATTCACCTGTGGGCTAAACCTGCGCCAAACGACTATATTTTGCAGCATATTTATGATCACGGCATTGCAAGCGGATGGTTTTTGCCCGATACCAACAGGGGTCGCAATATAGAACCCTTTGATCTTTTGCGCGGAGGAAAAATTGATGCTGCTATGGTTGCGCCGCCTGGGGGTCTTACACGGTCAATAGGTCGCGGTGAGGGCGAATTACAATTGTTAGTTGATGCAACTAATGTTATTCAGGCGCAATCAGTAGAGTTATATATAAAAAATATTACCAATGGTGTTGTGGCGCAAGATTTAAAAACCAAACCTCCAGTTCAGCCAGTAAATTTTGCGATTCGCGTGCTTTTCAATCCCTATTTGCAAACCTCTGATTTTATGGTTCCAGGAGTGATGTGTATATTGATGTGCATTGTTTCAGTGGTGTTAACTAATATGTCGATTGCTCGGGAAAAAGAAACTGGTACCTTTGAAATGCTAATATCTGCACCAATTTCAGCTACTGAGGTGATTTTGGGAAAAACCGTACCTTATGTGATTATTGCAATGGTTGATGTTCCTTTGATTTTGGCTACGGCTGTTTTCCTTTTTGGGGTTCCCATGCGGGGTTCGATATTAGTTTTAATGTTGGCATCATTTGCATTTGTTTGCGCAACCGTGGCAATTGGCGCATTGATTTCTACTTTCTCCAAAAACCAACAGCAATCCATGTTGGGTAGCTTGCTCTTTCTGTTTCCGGCAATTTTGCTTTCGGGGCTAATGTTCCCAATTGAAAATATGCCATTACTCATGAAGGGGTTGGCTTATTTAGATCCGCTTTATCACTTTTTAATGCTTTTAAGAAATATCATGTTAAAAGGTGGCGAAATTCATTTTATTACGGTTCATGTCGGGGTTTTGGTGTTAATGGCGGCATTTTTTATTTATATTAGTTTTAAGCGTTTTCGGACGACGTTGCAGTAAGTTAGAAAAACTCAGCCAGATTGCTGGGGAGTATTGAATTAAAAAAAACAATTAAAGGAAAATACAATGAAAATATTAGCAATTAACGCTTCGCCACGCGGTGAAAATAGTTGTACCGATAGAATATTATTTCCTTTGTTAGAAGGAATGCGCGAAGCTGGTGCCGAAACCGAAACGATCTATCTTGCGAATAAGAAAATTCATCATTGTATTGGTTGCTTCTCCTGTTGGTTGAAGACGCCGGGGCAGTGTGTATTTAAAGATGATATGGGTGTGATTTTAGAAAAATTAGTTGCTGCGGATTTAATTATTTATGGTACCCCATTATATTGCTTTACCATGACTGTTTTGTTAAAAAATGTTCTCGATCGTTCAATTCCGCTAGCGCTCCCTTTTATGGCAATTAACAAAGAGGGGCTAATGTTTCACCCAGCGCGCTATCCAGGCAAACCGAAGAAACATTTTTTGGTGTCGCCATGTGGCTTTCCTGAGTTTACTCATTTTGATGCATTAGTTGCGACAATGAAAAAGTTGGCATCAGCAAGTGAAAATGATGAGTACTTGGGAGAAATTTTAAGACCGTCAGCCGAGATGATGAATATTCCATCACTCCAACCAGATCTCATAAAATATTTTGCTCTGGTAAAAGAGGCTGGGAAACAACTTGTTGAAAAAAATAAAATCGAACCTGATATTTATACTGAACTGCGCCAAGCATGGATTTCACAAAAAGATTTTATGACCCATGCCAATAACTATTTTCAGTCGGTTATAGAAAAAATCAAAGATTGAAATTATCAGCATTAACAGTTGGTTATCAACATGGATACCTTGAAAATTTTACTTTACTGTTTCAATTTTCAAGGCATAAGTTAACTTTTGTCCACTAATTCGCCCATTTCCTGCCACGGCAAGGCATAGATTTTATCGTGTAGTTTTATTTTACGCGGAGCTGTGCAGACGATATAAGCTTTTTCGGCATTCTTATATTCAGTTAAAAATGTTTGCAAATGTTTAGCGTCTTTGATTGTTGGGTTTGGTGTTAGTTTTGCTTCTACGGGGATGTATTCGCCTTGTTTGTCTATAATCCAGTCAATTTCACTGCTGCCACTTACGTCACGCCAAAAATAAATTTTGCTGCGTTCGGTTGCTAAGTTGATTGAATTAATTAATTCCAAGCCGACAAATTGTTCAAATAATGAGCCGACATATTTTTCTGGTAGTTTAGTGCCCTCGTTGGCGCAAAGACGACGCACGCCCAAATCAAAAAACAAATATTTTGGGAGCGCTGTAAGCCGACGACGAGTTTTTGTGTGGCGTAACGGTTCAATACGCTCTGCAATCAAGCAATCTTCCAAAATTTGGTAATATGCTGCTATGGTAGTGTGTGCTACCCCAACTTCTTGTGATAGTTTACGAAAGTTTATAATGTTCCCAGACTCTGAAGCTGCTAACTCTAAGAATCGAGAAAACGAACCGACATTTCTTACTAATGCTTCTGCGCGAACTTCTTCTTCGAGGTAAGTTGAGATATAAGAGATAAGATCGGTTTCTTTGTTTTGTAATTTTTCCTGGGTGATGATTTCTGGTAATGTCCCATAAACGAGTAATTCTTCTAGGTTTTTTTTATCTTTCGGCAATTCAGCGATTGTTAATGGCGTAAGCTTTAAAGCGACGACTCGGCCAGGTAATAAATTAATTTTTCCTGGCTGTTTTAATTTTCTAGCGGAGGAGCCGGTTAATATAAACTGAGCTTTTTTGCGATCGATTAAGTCTTGAGCTAAGTCCAGTATCTCCGGTATTTTTTGTACTTCATCTATAATTATAAGTGGAACTTTATTTTTACCAGTGTACAAAGCTTCGATTTCACCAAGCAATAGTGCCAAGTCTTTTTCAAAACGTTGACGAACAGTTGGTTGTGCTAATGAAATATACAGGTCAGCGTGGATCTGATCGAGCAGTGTTGTTTTGCCGGTTTGTCTGGCTCCGAGTAATAAAACACTCTTATTTCGATTTAGAGCCTCGTTAATATTTTGTTCGATTTTTCGATGTATGTAGTACACGCGCTCCAATATACTGTATTTTGGAGCGCGAATCAACCAAGGTTTGATTTTTATAATACGTCTATTGCTGATTAGAGAAACTTAGAAGATAATTGCCAACTAAATTATCCGCTAAGAGACCAACAATGCCAAATCCTAATCAACTCGCAAATGCTATTCGTTTTTTAAGTGTCGATGCCGTGCAGAAAGCCAATTCCGGCCATCCCGGGATGCCGCTTGGCATGGCCGATATTGCTACGGTTCTGTGGCGCGAATTTTTGAAGCACAATCCCAGTAATCCGAAATGGCTAAACCGCGATCGATTTGTTCTGTCAAATGGTCATGGTTCAATGCTGCTTTATTCATTACTGCATTTGACTGGTTATGCTTTAACTATCAATGACTTAAAAAATTTTCGGCAGTTACATTCGAAGACCCCCGGGCATCCAGAAATTGGTTTAACTCCAGGCGTTGAAACCACAACTGGTCCTCTTGGTCAAGGGTTAGCCAATGCGGTTGGCATGGCTTTGGCTGAAAAAGCATTGGCCGCGCAGTTTAACAAACCAGAATTTAATGTTATTGATCACTACACTTATGCTTTTGTTGGCGATGGCTGCTTGATGGAAGGAATTTCGCATGAGGTGTGTTCGCTTGCTGGTACCTATGGTCTTGGGAAATTAATCGTATTTTGGGATAATAACGGTATTTCGATTGATGGGAATACAAATGGTTGGTTTACTGAAGATGTAGTAAAGCGTTTTCAAGCCTACAATTGGCACGTGGTGGCGGATGTTGATGGCCACAATCCTGACGCGATACGTCAAGCGATTGAATCAGCGCGCGCCACAAATGATCGCCCAAGCATAATTTGTTGCAAAACCACCATCGGTTTTGGCGCGCCAAATGTATGCGGTAGTCATAATTGCCATGGTTCGCCGCTTGGCGATAAAGAAATTGCCGCAACGCGCGAGAATCTAGGTTGGCAATATCCTCCATTTGTAATTCCTGAAGAAATTTATTCGGCGTGGAATGCCAATACCCAAGGCCAAAAAGCCGAAAGTTCTTGGCAAGAATTATTTAATTCATATCAAAAGCAATATCCTGATTTAGCCGCTGAATTATTACGCCGTATCAATAATGAACTGCCAAAGGCTTGGCCAGAAAAAGCACGTGACTATATTGAACAAGTGGTCGCCAAAGCTGAAAGCCTAGCAACGCGGCAAGCCTCGCAAAAAGCTTTAAATGCGTATGGGCCGGTGTTGCCAGAATTGTTGGGTGGATCGGCAGATTTAACTGGTTCCAATTTAACTAATTGGAGCGGCTCCAAAGACATCACCAAAAATGATTTTAGCGGTAATTATATTCGTTATGGCGTACGTGAGTTTGGAATGTTTGCCATGATGAACGGTATTTCTTTGCACGGCGGCTTTATTCCTTATGGCGGAACTTTTTTAGTGTTTGCAAATTATGGCCAGAGCGCAATCCGTATGGCCGCTCTGATGAAACAGCGGGTGATTTACGTTTTAACCCATGATTCAATCGGATTAGGTGAAGATGGCCCAACCCATCAGCCAGTTGAGCAATTGGCAATGTTACGTGCGACACCAAATTTATCGGTGTGGAGGCCTTGTGATTCGGCTGAAACGGCTGTTGCTTGGCAATATGCAATTGAGCGCAAAGATGGTCCCACGGCCCTTGCGCTTACGCGGCAAAAGCTGCAAGAGCAAGCGCGTGATCCAGAGACCCTGTCTAATATTAAATGTGGTGGCTATATATTAATTGATACCGAAGGTACGCCTGATTATATTTTAATTGCCACCGGTTCAGAGGTTGATTTGGCGGTAAATATTGCGGCTAAATTGAAGGAGCAAGGAAAGAAAATTCGCGTGGTTTCAATGCCATCGCAGGATGTTTTTGATAAGCAAGATGTTGTTTACAAGGATAAAGTTCTTCCGCCAGCCGTTACTAAGCGAATTGCAATTGAAGCTGCTGCTTCGCAATCATGGTATAAATATGTTGGAACTTCAGGAAAAATCATGGGATTAGACCGATATGGCGAGTCAGCCCCTGATAAAATATTGTTTGAGTTTTTCGGGTTTTCGGAGCAAAATGGCGTCGAATTAGTTTCTGGCTTTTAGAAAATTTGTTAATAATCAATTTATTACATTCACAGGAGTAGAATATGACTATAAAAATAGCAATTAATGGTTACGGAAGAATCGGCCGTAATGTTTTACGTGCAATTTACGAAGAAGGATATCGTAAAGATATGGAAGTCGTTGCTGTTAACGACTTGGGCGATGCGAAGATAAATGCTCACTTAACTATTTACGATACCGTTCATGGTAAATTTGCTGGTGATGTCAAAGTTGATGGCGATTGTATGGTTGTTAATGGTGATCGGATCAAGGTGCTCGCTGAAAAAGATCCAGCCAAAATGCCATGGAGAGATTTAGGCGTAGATATCGTATTTGAGTGCACAGGCAAGTTTACCGCTAAAGAAAAAGCAATGGCGCATATAACCGCTGGTGCAAAAAAAGTAATGATTTCAGCTCCGGGCGAAAACGTTGATGCCACCGTAGTTTACGGTGTCAATCACACCACTCTTAATGCAAGTCATCAGGTTATTTCTAATGCTTCATGCACAACCAACTGCTTAGCGCCAATGGCCAAAGTGCTGCATGACAAAATCGGGATTGTTAGTGGTCTTATGACAACGATTCACTCTTACACCAATGATCAGGTTTTAACTGATGTGTATCACAAAGATTTGTGTCGTGCTCGTTCAGCAACTCAATCAATGATCCCAACCAAAACTGGAGCTGCCGCAGCAGTTGGTTTGGTATTGCCAGCATTGGCCGGTAAATTGGATGGTTTTGCTATGCGCGTGCCAACAATCAACGTTTCAGTAGTTGACTTGGTGTTTGAATCAGCTAGACCAACTACCAAAGAAGAAGTTAATTCAATTATGAAGGCAGCATCTGAGGGCGAACTCAAAGGTATTCTTGGCTATAATGATTTGCCATTGGTATCGCATGACTTCAACCACAATCCACTTTCTTCAATTTTTGAATCAAGCCAAACTAAAGTTATCGGCAAAACGGTAAAAGCGCTTTCTTGGTACGATAACGAGTGGGGTTTCTCAACCAGAATGTTGGATGTGACTAAATTTTGGATGGGTGTTAAATAAATATATTTCGCTCCTTCGGAGCTTGGGGCTATTTTTGTGGTACCCCCCCAGCCCTGCGGTTCGCTTCGCGAACCTTAGGCTGGGCTGGTGAGGCCTATAGCTCCTTCGGAGCATAATTGATTGTTTTATTTGGGACTGGTGAGGCTCAAGCTCCTTTGGGGCATAATTGTTGTTTAATTGAGAGGGAATTATGACAATTTTAAGAATGACCGATTTGGATCTAAAAGATAAACGGGTTTTGATCCGCGTAGATTTCAACGTGCCATTGAAAAATGGCGTGATCACTAGCGACAAACGTCTCCAAGCTTCTGCTCCAACAATTAAATTAGCAGCAGATGCTGGTGCAAAAGTTATTGTGCTATCGCATTTGGGTCAACCAGAAGAGGGCATATTTAGCGAAGAATTTTCTCTCAAACCAGTTGCTGATTGGCTGAGCAAATTTTTTGGCAAAACAATTCGTTTGGAGCGTAACTGGCTTGATGGGGTTAATGTCGAACCGGGCGAAATAGTGCTTTGTGAAAATGTACGCTTCAACAAAGGCGAGAAAAAAGACAACGAAGACCTTGCCAAAAAAATGGCTGCACTTTGTGATGTTTTTGTTATGGATGCATTTGCCACTGCGCATCGTGCTCAGGCTTCAACGCACGGTGTTGGTAAATTTGCTCTTGTAGCCTGTGCTGGTCCGCTCTTGATGGCAGAATTAGACGCATTGGGTAAGGCTTTAGAAAAACCAGAGCATCCCTTAGTTGCTATTGTTGGCGGTTCTAAGGTTTCAACTAAGACACAGTTGCTGGAAAATTTATTGGGTAAAGTGGATCAACTATTGGTTGGTGGCGGTATTGCCAATACTTTCATGGCAGCTTCTGGCTTGCCAATTGGCAAGTCTTTAGTTGAACAAGATTTCATTGAAAAAGCCAAAGAATTGCTAGCGCTAGCTAAAGAACGAAATGCTGAAATCCCAATCCCAACTGATGTCGTGGTTGCTAAAGAAATGTCAGAAACGGCCAAGGCAGAGATTAAAAAAGCCACAGATGTTGCTGCGGACGATATGATTTTAGATATCGGTCCAGAAACTCGAGCCCGTTTGGCAACTATACTTGCCAATGCTAAAACGATAGTTTGGAATGGTCCAGTTGGTGTGTTTGAAATGGACCAATTTGGAGAGGGAACCAAGGCATTAGCCTTGGCTGTTGCTCAAAGCCAGGCATTCAGTATCGCCGGTGGTGGTGATACCGTAGCCGCCATTGAAAAGTATGGCATAGAAAAACAGTTGTCGTACATTTCCACAGCTGGCGGAGCTTTCTTGGAGTATTTACAAGGAGAGGTGCTGCCTGCGGTGAAGATGCTTGAGGAAAGAGGTAATAAATAAAACAATGTGGTGGGCGTGGGTTTGGTAGCCGCAAGCTTTATCTTGCGTTTCACCAAACCAGACACGCAGGTTAAAATCTGCGGCTACTATCTTGAGCTACACATATTTTGCTCCGAAGGAGCGAAAGGCTTCACCAGCCCAGCCTAAGGCTCGCAACGCGAGCCGCAGGGCTGGGTGACGAGAATCCCCGGGAAATTCAAGCCCTGAAGGGGCGCGATAATTAAAGAGTTTATTAATTTTTTATAAGGTCAAAAATGAGAAGAACAAAAGTAGTTTCTACCCTTGGTCCAGCATCAAATAGTTTAGAGGTTTTACGTAAAATGATTGCTGCTGGTGTAAATGTCGTACGCTTGAATTTTTCTCATGGAACGCCTGACGAAAAGAAAGCTTTAGTCACAGTTGTACGCCAAGCGGCTAAAGAAGAAGGTAAAATAGTAGGTATCTTGGCTGATTTACAAGGTCCAAAGATTCGGGTGGCGAAATTTAAAAATGGCAAAGTAATCTTAAAGGAAAACGCCGAATTTGTTTTGGATGCAGCGCTTGCTAAAGATGCTGGCGATGAAACTGCAGTCGGTATTGATTACAAAGAACTGCCTCAAGATGTTAAACCAGAAGATGTACTATTGCTCGACGACGGTCGCTTGGTTTTGATTGTCAAAAAAATAGACGGAGCACGCATTATTTGCAGCGTTCAAGCAGGTGGAGAATTATCAAATAATAAAGGTATTAATCGCCAAGGGGGCGGGCTTTCAGCTGGAGCACTTACCGATAAAGATCGTGAAGATTTAAAAACCGCAGTGTTGCTTAATGCCGATTATATAGCAATTTCTTTTGTGCGTTCCAAGGCTGATGTAGAAGAAACCAGGGCATTAATCGTTAAAGAAGGCGGTAATGCCGGTATAATTGCCAAAATCGAACGTGTCGAAGCAATTATTCCAGAGATTTTGAAAGAAATAATCGAGGCTTCAGACGGTATTATGGTAGCGCGTGGTGATTTGGGTGTGGAAATTGGTGACGCTGAAGTTCCTGCCGCACAAAAATTTATGATCGACTGCGCAGCCGCTTTGAGCAAGCCAGTAATTACGGCAACCCAGATGATGGAAACCATGATTCACAATGTAACCCCAACACGTGCCGAGGTTTCTGACGTGGCAAATGCTGTGTTGGATGGAACAGATGCGGTAATGCTTTCAGCAGAGACCGCAACCGGAGACCATCCCGTGTTGGTCATTCAAACAATGGATCGAGTCTGTTCGGCTGCTGAGAAGCATCCAGTAACTCTTGGTTCTAACCACAGTATGGAATCACATTTTGAAAGAACCGACGAGGCGATTTCAATGGCGGCGATGTATACAGCCAATCATTTGAATATAAAAGCAATAATTGCTCTTACTGAAAGTGGCAAAACACCTTTATGGACGTCGCGGGTACATTCCGGTATTCCAATTTTTGGGTTGAGTCGTAATAGTAACGCGCTTGGCAAAATGGCGTTATATAAAGATGTTTATCCTGTGGAGTTTGATGTTACTAAATTTAATAATAATACCGAACTCAAGGCCGCAGCCATTGATGAGCTAAAGAAAGCGGGTTACGTTAAAAATGGCGATCTTGTGGCTGTAACGTGCGGTGACCATATTGGGGTAACTGGCGGAACGAATTCATTAACGATACTTCAGGTTGTTTAATGTTTTACAAATTTTTGCTAATAATTATATCTATATTTTTTATATGGCAATTATTTGTATATTTTAGGGCTAATCCGGGAGCTTTTTCCAAGGTTAATTTGAACCGCAGTGTTTTTACTTTGGGTATTTTGACGTTGCTATTGATTGGTTTTGTGGCTCTTCTGGTTTTTATCGTTAGACACTAGGGCGTGTCCAACACTACTAAATTAATTGAATAAATAGCGCATCAGTATACCCGAGGCGAT
>CAZMGW010000025.1:0-17324 GCA_964565935.1 uncultured Coxiellaceae bacterium | reverse complement strand
TGGTTCTCAGCCACAGCTTTTAGTACAGCAGCATCACAATTGCGATGCTGCACAACAACTGTAAGGACCCCGGCATCGGCTCTAGAGTCCCCGGCCACAGTTTTTAGTAAATCAGCATCACAATTGGGATTGCCCGCAACAACCCCAAGGACCTCGGCATTGGCTTTAGGGTTCTCAGCCACGGCTTTTAAACCAGCCAAATTGGTATGGGAATTTCGTGCTACGGCCAATAAAGTAGCAATATCGTCAGCTCGTACAGCTATAACCTCTAGTAGATTAGCATCACAAACACGCTGGTTAGCAACAGCAACAAGGCAAGCGGTATTAGCGTTAGGGTGAACGGCGACCTCTCGTAAATCATCTATATGAGCATAAGGATTTTGCGCTACTTCCAATAAAGTAGCCGTATCTGTATCTGGTCCTATAATTGGAGCTGCTGCTTCTGCAATCCTCTCCAAGAGCTCATGCCCGTTTTCTGCAAAAATTGGGGAGACCAAGAAGCCTTCCGGGGTGATAGCCCGAGTGAATTGTTCTGCCGCACCTTTACGTCTTACGTCAGTCATAAGACGATCGCCGTATTCTTCGGTGAGTTGTGTAACAAAATCTTCCGGCTTAAGGGCGCTCAAAAAATTATCGAAACTCGCTTTTACCGCGGCAGTGACAACAGGTTTCTCTCCTGGGTAGGCAGACGCTTGTTCATTTATGTACTCTAGAACATTATGTTTATCTACCGCGGATAGGTGGCGAAACCTATCAATTGCAAACGCTCTTATTTTGTTTGGAAATTCTTTTGCTGGATCTAGCCCCATAATAGCAACCGGATTATAAACCACAGAATTAACCAATCTTCCTATCGTGCCAGCAAGACAAGATGCTTCATCACGCGCAGCATCGTGGGGCGATAGATCTTCAGTATGAGCCCTGGAAATCTCAGCTATTTTGTCAGTAAAGAACTCTTTAGAGCCATTTATTAATTCTTCTCTAGTAGTTCCCCGAAGATCCTCTTCAAGCAGCTCCATATCGGGGTCGCTTGCGGCAAGCCAATAATATGCCATCAGGTCTCTGGCGTGAACAACTAAATAGGAAGTTAAGTTATATTCTGCGTTGGTACTCAGGGGATTCCCGTAGATTCCGACTAGAGGAGCATCAAGTGTTCGCAATGCGGTACGATACTTATAAAATGTATCACTCTTTTCTTCTCCTTGAAAAGCCATTGCTTCTTCGGCAGTAGCCTCCGCGGCCCCTAATTTGCCAAGCAAATATTTTCTAAAATCTTGTATTACCGCATCGCGACCACCAAGACGACCAAATTCTTCTCCATATTTCGCCATAACTCTGCGTACTGCCACAGATGCGGCAATACTTTCATCTGTATTTAGCATCGAATTTTCACGATCTGCTCTCAGGGCAAGAGTAGCTTGTGGTCTAGCTTGAGGCATTTCTGGTGGCATTTCAGGCATCATAAAACACTCCTTTGGTTTTTTATGTTATTGTTAATTATAGCCATTTTATTAAAAAACACTATCCTTCTTTTTGAGCATGAAGACAAACGCATACGCTCTTTCTGCGCCAAGTAAACGTAGGACACATCATCCCTTTGCCAAGGCCAACAAAACTTACACCCTCTGCAGCGCCTCATACATCCGCCACCTGCGCGCAATATCTTCTTCCGCAAGTTTCATCAATTCTTTCGCAACCTCCGGCTTCGTCCGTGCCAAAATCTGATATCGATTCTCATTTTTAATATATTCAGCAAACGGAATGCTCGGTTTTTCTGAATCCAATTGCAATGGATTCAACCCTTCTTTAACCCGATCTGGATTGTAACGATAAAGCGGCCAATAGCCACTTTGCACCGCGAGTTTTTGCTGCTGCATCCCCTTTTGCATATCGATCCCGTGTGCAATGCAGTGACTGTAAGCAATCACGATCGCCGGGCCGTCGTAATTTTCCGCTTCTTGGAAAGCCTTAATCGCCTGCCCAGGATTGGCACCAATCGCAATATTCGCAATATAAATATTGCCATAGGTCATGAGCATTAATCCCAAATCTTTTTTGGCTGTTGGCTTGCCGCCCGCGGCAAATTTACTCACCGCACCACGAGGGGTTGCTTTTGATGATTGTCCGCCGGTATTGGAATACACTTCCGTATCCAGCACGAGAATTTTCATATTTCTCCCGCTGGCAAGGACGTGATCCAAACCACCGAAGCCGATGTCATAAGCCCAACCATCTCCACCAACCGCCCAAATACTTTGCCGAACCAATTGATCAATCAGCGACAACAATTGTTTGGCGCGCGGATTGTTTATTTCTGCCAAGCGATTTTTTAATTTAGCAATTTGATGGCGCAGCGCCGCAATCTCGCTATCGTTTTTTTGCGTTGCGTTAGTGGTGGCGTTAATTAATTCTGGCGCATTAATTTGATCTGCGAGCTCAGCAATTAATTCTAACGCTTGTTCGCGATGTTTTTCTGCAGTTAACAAAAAGCCGTAACCAAACTCGGCGTTATCTTCAAATAAAGACGCACCGAATGCTGGCCCACGGCCTTCGTGATTCACCGTCCAAGGCGTTGTTGGCAAATAGCCACCATACACAAGCGTACAACCGCAGGCATCAGCCATAATTAAGCGATCGCCAAATAATTGGGTTAATAATTTTACATACGGGGCTTCGCCACAACCGGCACAAGCGGCACAAAATTCAAACATCGGGTTCACGTGTTGAATCCCACGCACGCTTAATTTATCGACTTTGCTCGGATCAACCGGCAGGTTTTCAAAAAACTTGAGGTTGCTTCGCTCTGCTTCTGGCTCGTTTTGTTTGGGCCGCATCACCAAGGCTTTTTTGCCGGTTTTGCCTTTATTTATAGGACAAACTTCAATGCAGGCGCCACAACCGGTGCAATCTTCTGCGTAAACTTGGATCGTAAAACAATCGCCTTCCGCATCTGGGCCGCGCAATTTAGTCGATTGGAAAGTCTCTGGCGCGCCTTTCAAGGCGCTTTCTGGATAGCGCTTGGAGCGGATAGCACTGTGCGGACAGACAATTCGGCACAGACCGCACTGCACACAATTTTCTGGCACCCACGCCGGAATCTCGGCAGAAATGTTGCGCTTTTCCCACTTGGTTGAGTTGGTTGGATAAACTCCGCCACACGGAAAAGCACTGACCGGCAGCTCATTGCCCTTCCCTGCGATCATTTTGCCAATCACCTCTTGGATAAACGGCGGCGCATCGACACTGACCGTTGGCGATAAATCAAAATTGCTGGAAGCCTCGCTCGGCACTTTAACTTCGACAAGGTTTGCCAGGGTGTTATCGACCGCGGCGTAATTTTTTTGTAAAACCTCTTCGCCCTTTGAGGCGTAAGTTTTTTTAATCGCATCTTTAATTTTTGCAATCGCGCTTTCACGCGGCAACACGCCGCTTAAAGCAAAAAAGCAAGTCTGCATAATGGTGTTGATGTGCGCGCCCATGCCGGAATCACGAGCAACTTTATATCCATCAATCACGTAAAATTTAATTTTTTTGTCGATGATTGTCTGTTGCAAAGAGCGGGGCAATTTATCCCAAACCTTGTCGGCCGCAAAAGGGCTGTTGAGCAAGAAGGTCGAGTTTGGTGCGGCTCTTTCTAAAATCGCCATAGTTTCAACAAATCTAAATTGGTGACAACCAATAAAGTTGGCGCTGCTAATTAAATAAGTTGAGCGTATTTTGTTGGGCCCAAAGCGCAGATGAGAAACCGTTTGTGAGCCGGTCTTTTTGGCATCGTAAACAAAATAGCCTTGCGCAAAAAGGTCGGTTTCTTCGCCAATAATTTTGATGGAGTTTTTATTCGCACTGACCGTGCCGTCAGAACCAAGGCCGTAAAAAACCGCACGGATCACTGAGCCCGCCTCAATATCAAAATTGGGGTCATAATCGAGGCTGGTGTGGGTTACGTCGTCGTTGATACCAATGGTAAAGTGGTTTTTGGGATCCGCTTTTTTGAGTTCATCAAAAATCGCTTTGACCATCGCCGGGGTAAATTCTTTGGAGGCAATGCCGTAACGTCCGGCAATAATTTTTTTATTTTGCTCTTCTCCTCTTTCGATCAAGGTGGTCGAAATCTCTTCGTATAAAGGCTCACCGGCAGATCCTGGCTCTTTGGTGCGGTCTAAAATCGCGATCGCTTTGCAGGTTTTGGGCATGGCGGCTAAAAATTGCGCTTTTGGAAATGGGCGGAATAAGCGCACCTTTATCAAGCCGACTTTTTCGCCTTTTGTCCGAAGATAATCAACCGTTTCTTGCACGGTCTCAGCGGCAGAACCCATGATTATAATAACGCGCTCGGCGTCTGCGTCGCCATAATAATCCATTAATTTGTATTCGCGTCCAGTCGCCTCTTTGAATTGCCCAATGGTTTTTTCAAGGATCCCCGGCGTTTCGTTATAAAAAGGATTCACGGCCTCGCGCCCTTGAAAATAGGTATCAGGATCTGAAACAATCCCCCGAACAGTTGGGTTGTCAGGGGTCAGGCGGCGATTGCGGTTCTCAATCACTAGCTCATCCGGAATCATTGCGCGAATTTGTTGATCGGAGAGTTGCTCAATTTTTGCCACTTCGTGGCTGGTGCGAAACCCATCAAAAAAGTGCAAAAATGGAATGCGGGTTTGCAGGCTTGCTGCCTGAGCAATCAATGCCATGTCGTGCGCTTCTTGTACGCTGGAGGAGCAAAGCATGGCAAAGCCGGTGGCTCGTGTTGCGTAAACATCTGAATGATCGCCAAAAATTGACATGCCGTGAGTAGCTATTGCGCGCGCGGCCACGTGAAACACGGCGGGCGTCAGGTCTCCCGCGATTCGGTACATGTTGGGGATCATCAACAAAAGACCTTGAGAAGAGGTAAAAGTTGTTGCCAGCGCCCCGGTTTGAGTTGCGCCATGAATTGCTCCGGCAGCACCGCCCTCGCTTTGCATTGTTACGACTTGCGGAACGGTTCCCCAGATGTTTTTAATGCCTTCGGAGGCCCATTGATCGGGGAGCTCTCCCATGCTTGAGGCGGGAGTAATTGGGTAAATGATGCAGATTTCGTTGGTTCGATAGGCGACGTAGGAAGCCGCTTCATTGCCATCAACAACGCAAAAAGAATTTTTGTTCTTCAAAGTCATTACTTGTGCCTCTTCTTTTTCTTGTAACTGTTTCGCCCTTTCAGGGCTCCAATACTCGACTCATCCTTCCCTGGGGTTCCCGTCGCCACGTTGTGGCTCGGTGTCACCCCAGGCTATAGAGCTTGCGTTTCCTTCGGAACGCTTTTGACCCTGCCAATCTTTAAATTATTCCACACAACCGCTTTTGTTTTTTTCTAAGCATTTTTTAATCATGTTCAATTCAATACACCTTGCTTGCGGAGGACACGCCTTTTGCCTCTTGGCACTATCCACCCAAAAAGTCTTGCTTTCTTCTAAGCATTTTCTAAGCCCCTTCCATCAATTATGCTTTGCTTGGGGATGACACGATTTTTGTTTTCTGTCCAACGGATCGGTGCAAAACGTTCTGAAAGAAACGTAATTTCTAAAGCTTGGGGTGACCGAACTGCGAAGCAGTGAAAGAAACCCCAAGAAGATTGCCCCCGATATTCCAACGCCCGAAGGGCTAAATTTATTGTTTTAATTTCGCTGCGATTCGCAAACACCGCAAATCTTAGCCTAGGCTATCAGAAACGGCCCCTTCGGGCCGAATTTATTGTTTTAATTTTGCGTCTATACTTCAGGCCCGTGGATACCGATACGCAGTGACTTCTGCACGATCTTAAGTTAATAAATATTTTGTATGGACGATGCGGACTATTTTTTAAGTCTTACCGCGAGAACATCGCATTTTGCTCCATGCAAAACGGCGTTTGCAGTCGAACCCAAAAGCGCCATTAACCCGTGTCTGCCGTGGCTTCCAACAATAATCAAATCAGCCTTGATTTTGTCTGCTTCTTCCAAAACCACAAACTTCGCCGGACCAACTTTTACGATTTGTTTATTTTCTGGCACGCCAAGGTGTTTGCCCAGCCTTTTCATTTCCGCGGTTGAGCTTTCAATTATGGCCTGCTCTACCTCAAACCCCACGCCGACGTTATATGCGCTGTACCCGCCAATATGCTCTACCGCGTGCACCAGCACGACATTGGCTTTGTGCTCTTTGTTTAAATGCTCAGCGTAGTTAACCAACTCGGCGTCGTTTTTCTCTATTAACTCAACAGCGACTATAATATTTTTATAATTTTTCATGGCATTTCCTTTTGTTGTTGATTTTTGAGGAGTATAACACAAGATATTGCTATTATTAAATCTTGTGAATTTCCTGTGTATAATTTTTTTTAGTTTTTTAATTAAGAGCGCTCAGGCAAAATACACACAGCCTATAAAAAACCTAACCCCATAAAAAATAAAGGGTATTGGCACATATCCACAGAAAAAGGCCTCATTAATAACAATAAGAGTAAATATATTTAAAAACTATTATTATTCTGCTTTGACAAACTTATCAATAATCAATAACATTACCAATCCAAAATTTAGAAATAAAATTACTATCGGTTAAAAATTTATGAAAAGAACTTTCCAACCAGGCAAAAAGAAACGAGCACGCAAACACGGATTCCGCGCCCGCATGGCAACGAAGGACGGGCAAAACGTAATTAAGCGCCGCCGAGCCAAGGGTAGAAAAAAACTCAGTGCCTAGAGCTTGTTCAAAATCTCTACTGTGTTGACTATAATATGCATTGATTTTTTACGCTGCGCTGTCCTTGCTTCGCGCCCGATGGGCTTGATCTGGCGGTCAATTAAAATTTGCTCCAGGCAAATTTTTGCGATTCGAGGCTCACATACCTAACCCAGCGAGATTTTGAGCAAGCTCTATGAAAAACACCTTTTCGCGTGAAAAGAGACTAACAACCGACGCCCAATTCAAGCAGGTCTTCCGTAAGGGAAGAAAAACATCTGCCGCTGTGTGTGCGGTTTTTTGTTATTTTAACAATCTTACCCATCCAAGGTTGGGGCTGGTTGTTCCGAAAAAAAGTATAAAAAAAGCTCACGAAAGAAACATTTTTAAACGAGCTGTTCGTGAAGGGTTTAGGTTGAGACAACACGAGCTTGGTGCGATTGATATAGTGATTCTTTCTTATAAACAAGCAGAAGGATTAGCAAAAGAAAAATTATGCCTCTATTTAGAAAAGCAGTGGGAAGAATTAATTTTGCGACAAAAAAAGCTACAATCGGCTCAATAAAAATATACCGCAATTTAATTAGCCCATTTTTAGGCAACAACTGTCGGTTTTATCCGAGCTGCTCTTTGTATGCGCAAATAGCGATTGAGCGCTTCGGGGTTTTGTATGGGCTGTGGCTGGCTTTTAAGCGCATATTAAAATGTCATCCTTGGCATCAAGACGGGTATGATCCGGTTCCAGAATTAGAAAAAAACAATAACAGTAATTAATTAGAGAAAATCATGATCGATAGAAAATTTATTTTGTATGCGCTTGTCGGGGTACTTGCTTTTTCCTTATGGAATGCTTGGCAAAAAGATTACGGACAAGTTGAGCCACAAGCCCAGGTTACCACAGCAACAGCGAGCACGGTTGACACCAGCGTCGCCAAAACCGCTCCCATAACCCCTTCAGAAACAAAAGCCCTGCCAATTCCAGAAGCTCGTTTGATCAAAGTGCACACTGATGTTTTAGATGTTTATATTGATTCAGTTGGTGGCAACATTGTCCGCGCAGATTTGCCGAAATATCCCGACGTTATTTACAAAAAAGAACCAACCAAACTTTTGAGCGATGACAACGTTAAATATTACACCGCCCAAAGTGAGCTTGTTAGCGACCAAGGGCCGGATTTTGCTGATAAGCAAGGCCAATACAGAACAGAAAAGCAAGAATACACTTTGCCGCCCGGAAAAGATAATTTAGAAGTCAAGCTTTCCTGGGCTAATCCAAACGGATTAATGGTAAACAAAACTTTTGTTTTCACCAAAGGAAAATACGATTTTGCGGTTAATTATGAAATTGATAACAAAACCAATGGGTTATGGTCTGGACAGTTTTATGCACAGATCAATCGCAAAGATTTTGATGCCAAGGGCGGAATGTTTCAATTCAGCACCTATTCCGGAGCCGCAGTTTCAAGTCCAGAAACCCCTTATGAAAAAATAAGTTTTTCTAAAATAAGCGACATCGCAAAAGACAAAGAAGGCTTCATTCGGGATAGCGTGGGTGGTTGGGTTGCAATGCAACAGCGTTATTTTTTAAGCGTTTGGATTCCACAACAAGACAAAGCTTATCGATATTTTAGCAAGGTCAATAACGGCGTTTACACGATTGGTTTAAGCGACCCCGCGGTGACAGTGCCAGCCGGACAAAAAGCTACAGTCAATACCGTGTTTTACACGGGGCCAGGGATCGTTGAAAACCTTGCGCCACTAGCCAAAGGGTTGGACCATACGGTAGATTATGGTTGGCTTTATGCGCTTTCGGTAATCTTCTTTTGGATTTTGAAGAAGATTTACGACGTGGTTGGAAATTGGGGTTGGTCAATAATTTTAGTGACCATTTTGATAAAAGGAGTGTTTTACAAGCTCTCAGAAAGCAGTTGTCGTTCGATGGCGAGAATGAAAGAGTTAATGCCAAGAATGCAACAACTCAAAGAGCGCTATGCTGACGACAAGCAAAAACTCCACCAAGCGACCATGGAGCTGTACAAGCAAGAAAAAGTTAATCCCTTGAACCTGGGCGGTTGCTTACCGATGTTGGTTCAAATCCCATTTTTTATCGCGTTGTATTACGTTTTGATTGGCGCGGTAGAGCTGAGACATGCCCCGTTTATATTTTGGATTAATGACCTTTCGGCGCGCGACCCATACTACGTTTTGCCGATCTTGATGGGAATAAGCATGTTTTTGCAACAACGTTTAAACCCGACTTCTGCCGATCCGACACAAGCCAAAATGATGATGTTCATGCCCGTGATTTTTACGGTGTTCTTCCTTAACTTCCCGGCCGGTTTGGTGCTGTATTGGTTGGTCAGCAACCTGCTTTCGATCTTGCAGCAGTGGTACATCAATAAAAAATTGGCCGCTTGTCATACGAAGAAAAGGGCGTAGGTCAAGGGGTCAAGTCCTTACAATCGACAACCTGGGAGAATTATCTAAGCCCAAAGCACGGGGTTGTCGATTGTAAGGATTTGACCCCTGTGGTTCTGTGGTTTGTGGTTTCGCTACTAACCTAAAGCGGTTGTCATTGTTATCCCCCATTTAATATCTCCTTAATGCATTGCGTTATCTTTCTGCTGTTGTGAGAGATAAGGATTAGGAGCCCCGCAGGAGCAAAAATAAACAAAAAGGCATGCTAATATGTTGAAACGAACACTGTTTTTTGGTTGTTTTATTCTAACTTTAAATTATACGAGCCTGGTGTTAGCGAGTGGTCCAGCGGAGCAGCCATATGGAGCTGGTCCTGACGCGGCTGCAGCAGCGGATCTTGATGAGAATGCCGTTATTCAATGGATTAGAGATAAAGGATTTGATCCCGCAAATCTTGCTAAGTCAGATGAAAATAAGCGCACAGTGCTTACGGCGGCTGCTATGAAGGGTCGTGTTGATGTTCTTGAATGGCTTCACGGGCGAGGGGCTAATCTTAATTGGGCAGATGAAAAGGGCCGCACAGCGCTTACGGCTGCTGCTAACTATGGTAAAACTGATGTTCTTGAATGGCTTTGCAAGCATAAAGTTGATCTTAATCAGCCAGATAAAAGGGGTTATACCGCTCTTACGGTTGCTGCTGTGAATGGTAAGATTGATGTGCTTGAATGGCTTTGCAGGCATAAGGTTGATCTTAATCAGAGAGATAAAAATGGTTTCACCGCGCTTACGGCTGCTGCTGTTATGAGCGGTATAGATAGTCCGCTTAGTGTTGGCGTTTTTAAATGGCTTAAAGATAAAGGAGTTGTGCTTGATGATAATGACGGAAAAGGTCGCACAGCTCTTACGGTTGCTGCTGCGCAGGGTGGTGTTGGTGCTCTTGAATGGCTTAAAGGTCAAGGGGTTAGTCTTGATCAACCAGACAAAAGGGGTTTCACGGCGTTTACGGCTGCCGCTGCAGATGGCCATGTTAATGTTCTTGAGTGGCTTAAAGATCAAGGGGTTATGTTTGATCTGGAAAGTGAAGACGGTCGCATAGCGTGTATGATGGCTTTTATGAAGCGTAATTTTAATGTTCTTCGATGGTTTGAAAAAGAGTTGGAACTGCTTGAAAAGCAAAAGTTTGATTTCGATCAACCGGATTGAAGAGGGACGCGCTTGCGGTTGCTGCGGCCACCAATGTTTTTAGGGGTTATGCAGAGGTTGCTTTGTTGGAGGTTTGATATAATTTTTTGGTGCCTAAATCTGCAACTGCCATTTGAAGAGAAAAAATGATCACCAGCGCTGCTCAATCAACCCTTATTTGGTGGCACAAAAGAAAGAGCATATAATTAAGCAAAAAACAAAAAAGGAGGAAATATGTTACCGAGAGGAAGAGGAAGAGGAAGAAGAAGAGGGAGAAGACCAGCAACACTTGTGGAAAGATTAGCGGGTACGGCAATCGGGGCAATCGGGGCAATCGGAGCAGGTGTGGCGGTCGCAGCAGGAGTGGTAGCAGGCTTGGCAAGACCACCAGCAAGACCAGCAGAAGCAGATATTTTCGAGCGATTTATGAATGCTTTGCGAGCAAGCAGAATGGCCGAGGTCGAGGCTCTTTTTAATCAGCTTGTGGCAAGAGATGCAGGTTTTGATATTAATCAAGTAGGTCGCAGTAACCACACTCCTCTCACAGCGGTAGCCCGATGGGCGGTTGTTTCGCATAATGGGCCCGAGCCTGTTGATTTTCTTTTGGCACATGGGGTGGATATTGATAAGGCGGATGGGAAAGGGTATACCCCTCTTACAGCGGCTATTTTAATACCACAGCCGGCACATCAAGATGAAGCTGTTAGATATCTTTTGGCTCGCGGGGCAGACGTTAATCAAGTAGATGGCCGATATGACACCCCCCTTACCGCGACCATATCTGCGAACGAACGGGTTCGGCGTGCTGTTTTGCAAGAGCTTTTAAATCGCCCCGATATTAAGCCCAATCTGTTAATTAGAAGCCGAGGGGATGAGAGAGAAAAAACAGTATTGATGCGGGCTATTGAGAGAGAAGACCTTCAGTTCATAAGGGACCTTTTAGCTCATGAAAAATTTGCCAATAGTCCCGATATTGATGCGCCAGATCTTGGTGAGGCACCAAGTGCGCCTTCTGCGGATGATGAGGCACCAAAACCAAAACGACCCCCAGGCGAAAGGGCCCTCATATTTGCAATTGAAAAGGCGGCTGATAAAGAAAGATACAATCCTCAAATTATTCAGGAGCTTTTAGCTTGCCCCGGCGTTAATCCAAATGCTATGAGAGCAGATGGTTTGACTGCGCTTGGAGTGGCTGTTGTGGATAGAAACGCTGAGTTGGTTTCTCTTCTACTGAGAAGCGAGAGAGCAGATCCTAACGTGGCATATAGGATGGGGGCTCCCCTTATAGCTTCCGTTAAGCTTGGTCAACCTGAGATTGTGCGGGAGTTTCTAAAATGTGACAGAACCGACCCCAATTTGTTAGATCCTGTAAGCGGAGATACCGCATTAATTGCGTGTTGTCGAAACGATGAGGAAAATTCTAATCAGGTTGAGATACTGAGGGCTCTTTTGGATGATCCCAGGGTTGATATTTTAAAAAAGAGGGGATCCAGGACGGAGTCTTATAGAAAGGAAATGAGTGTTTCTGTTGTTGCAGTAGAAAACGAGAGGAACAGAGATGCTTTTGTTAAGATGCTTTTGGAGGGACTAGAGGTTAGATTGGCCATAATATCGTCGAAAGAGGTGACGAGTAATAATGAAGTCCAAGAGATGAAGGAGATTGGAGAAGCGCTTGGGGTTTTTAGATTAAATGCCGCGAGGCTGGATGAGGCGGCTGTGGGCCGGTTAGTTGAAGTAGAAGAAATTTTTAATAAACTGTCTCCGGAAATAAAAGCAAGGTTTGAAAGAGCCGCTGAAACTCAACAAGAGCCACAAACTGAGGACGAGCCAAGGGGTCCTCGACCATAGTGATTTGAGGAAGGAGAGAGGTCTCAAGGACTAACACCCGTTTGCAATAATCAGGTAAGAGGTTGGTTCGGTTTTAAATTAACAAGAAAATTCTCGCAGGGGATACAGAGGATATTGTCACACATAATTCTTTCGGTGCCACGATACAATAAAATAGCTTTGGCCATGGGATAATCATCTAAAAAAGCTTTTAGGCCGCGTAAATCTTCCGGGCGGATATGCTTAGTATTTTTAACTTCAATGGCCCAGAAGCCCAAGCTACCGTAAACAATAAAATCAACTTCTAAATCGGTTCTAGTCCGCCAAAAGGCGACTTGATGTTTGGGATTGCTGTAATCATTCCAAGCTTGCAGATGCTGAGCCACCAATCCTTCTAGGGCAACACCAGCGACCTCTTCCGGGCGATCTAGAACCCCCTTGGGTCTTAGTGTGGCGAAGACGCCACTATCAAATAAATAAAATTTTTTGTGGGATATGAGCTGCCGTTTTGCTTTTTTAGTGAAAACGGGTAATTGGTAACATAACAACAGCTCTTCCAAGATGTCGATGTAATTTTCTACTGTTTTTCTTTTAACTTCGCATTCGCGAGCGATGTTGGTTGCGTTCAATAAGGAACCATGAGAGAAGCTAATGGTTTCTAGAAAACGAGCAAAATATTCTATGTTACGCACCAAGCCTTCTGCTTGGATCTCTTCATGTAAATAGAGTGAAATATAGGCATGAAGAATTTTCTGGGGGTCTTCTTGTTTATGTACCAAGGGCAACATTCCATACCGCAGGGCTGTCTCCAGAGAAAAATCTTTGCCTAGCTCACTGGCGATAAACGGGTGCAAGCTACATTTTAAAGCGCGGCCGCCTAGCAGGTCAGCGCTGGTTCTTTTCAATTTGCGCGCGCTTGATCCAGATAAGATAAATTTTATTCCGCGTTTTTTTTCAATCAAAGAGTGCACAACTGATAATAGGGTCGGAACTTTTTGCACCTCATCGATTACCACAATAGATTGAGATGGATTGGCATCAATCAAATCAAATAAACGTTCTGGCTTGGCAACAAAATTACGAAGAGTTTGGGGGTCCAGTAGATCGATCCATAAAGCCCCCTGATATTGCTCTCTCATCCATGTGGATTTACCGACCCCTCTGGGGCCGAACAAGAAGAAGCTGCGCGGTTGATCTTGAAATACCCGTTTTATTGTGGCCATGATTTTGCCCTCAAAATGGAATCGATAATGCCTTTTTTGCATCAATTATGGCATTACGGATGCCAATTTACAAGAGTGGGCAAACAAGGTATCGTTTGTCGCATGAAGAGAAGCCCTTCAACCGACACCATCGCCGCTCAGGCAACCCCTCTCGGTAGAGGAGGGGTTGGCATAGTTCGTATCTCCGGGTCATTGGCGCTTCCCATCGCCGAAGCAATTCTAAAAAAAACCCCCGAAGCACGTCGCGTTAATTTCTGCAAATTTTTTTCTGCTGACGGAGAAATAATCGATCAAGGCCTCGCTCTTTATTTTCAAGCGCCGCATTCGTTCACCGGCGAAGAGGTTTTGGAGCTGCACTGCCACGGAGGGCCCTTATTAATTGACCTTTTATTGCAACGCGTTTTGGCGCTTGGCGCGAGAATGGCTCGCCCGGGCGAGTTCATGGAGCGGGCCTTTTTAAATCGCAAAATCGATTTGGTTCAGGCGGAAGCGACGGCAGATTTAATTGACGCCGCAACCTCTCAAGCCGCACAAAACGCTGTGCGTTCGCTGCAAGGCGAGTTTTCTGCGCAGGTTAATCAACTGTTAACAAGCCTGATCGGATTGCGAACACATCTTGAGGCTCTTATAGATTTTCCAGAAGAAGAGGAGATTGAAAAATTGGCCCAAGGGCAGTTTGGCGAAGAGATAGACAACATTTTGTTGAAGGTCGAAGAGCTCAAGAACACCGCAAAACAAGGGGTGATCCTGCGAGAGGGCATTACGGTTGTGATTGCGGGAAAACCCAACGCCGGCAAGTCGAGTTTGTTTAATTATTTAAGCGGTCGAGAGGCCGCCATTGTCACCGATATCCCCGGGACGACGCGCGATGTGTTGCACGCGCAGGTTCAAATTGATGGCATGCCGATTAATTTATTAGATACTGCCGGCTTGCGTGATCAGCCAGACGTGATTGAGGGCGAGGGCATTCGGCGGGCGTGGGAAGAAATTAAAAAAGCGGATCATGTTTTGTTGGTGGTCGACGCATTTGCCAATCCAAATCGCGATCCTGATAAATTGTGGGCTGATTTTTTTGGGGTAATGCCGAAGCACGCGCATTTCACGGTGTTATATAATAAAATCGATTTGATTGGCGAAGAGCCAAGAGTTATTAAAACCGACAACGCAGACAGCATTTATTTGTCAGTGAAAACGCAACAAGGGTTGGATTTGTTGCGGCAGCATCTCAAAAAAAGCGCTGGGTTTCATTCGGTCGAAAATGGATTTAGCGCAAGAAGAAGGCACTTGGACGCGCTAGACAAGGCCGAAAAGCATTTGCAAAACGCTCAGCAAATTTTGTCAGTCGGGACGCTTGAGCTTGTGGCCGAGGATTTGACCCAGGCCCAGCGAGCGCTTGGAGAAATCACCGGCGAATTTACCCCTGACGATTTATTAGCAAAGATTTTTTCCGAGTTTTGTTTGGGGAAGTAGCGCCTTGGTTGTTATGTGGTTGTTTCCCCGGGAGGAGCAAGCTAGGTAGCCGCGGGCCTTAGCTCGCTTTTTTTGCATCGTTATACCCCCTTCATTTTCACCATCAGCCCATTTAAGCATTTCTTAATAAAAGCCTGCTAAAGTCAAGAAGAGGGTTTTTTGCAAACAGATTGTTTGCGGCATAACCAATTGATGTATAAACAAAAAAAGAGGCGGGCAAATGCAAAAACCATTTAAAATAATTTCTCTTGTCTTGGCTTTTTGTATCGCTTTAGGGGCGACGATGAGCGCTTTAGGCAAGGGAGAGATAAGAATTCTTAAGCAAGTTAGTGTCCTGTATAAGCAGAAAAAATACAAAAAAGCCCTTGACCATTTAAATGGACTTTCCAACCCAGAGTATGCCCCATGGTTGAGCGTGCTAGAGAATAAGATTGTTTTTTATGCAACCCAAGGAGATCTTTTGCTTCAGCTTGACCACGAGCAAGAAATTCTCCAAGAGTTTGATTTGCCAGAGGAGGAGACATATAACAGCAGCAATAGAGAAGAAAAACTATTTTTTATTACACTGCAGTGTTGCCGCGTAATGGCTTTATCTAAAGTCTCTAAAAGCGATATGACTTTTGTCGATAGAGGAAATAAAGAAATGCGGGATCTAGTGACTAAGTTAAATTTTCTTCAAAAAGAGGTGGAGAATGAGGGCAGCAATTGGGGGCTTTTTTTAACGGTCCACGGGTTAGAGCCAATACTTGGTAGCGTGTTGCAGTATAGAGAGGAGATGAGGGATGGGGTGCTGCCGGAAAAGGGGGCTTCAGAAGGCGCATGCGCAGAGAGAGGTGGAGAAAAAGTTGGCACTAGTAGCGATGCGGAATCAGAAAAACCCGAGGGCTCTGATGGTTTCTGGCCGACTTTTTCGTCAGCAGATTCTAGCGGGGCAGATGGCGAAAGCCAACGAGGGTCCGAAGACGAAGGAGCAGATAGCCGCGCTTATGAGAAAGAATTGCAACAAGCCCAGCGGTGAATTATAGTTTAATTATGCAAAGCAAAATCAATCAAGCTGTCAAAATTCTTCGCGAAGGCGGGATCATCGCTTATCCAACCGAAGGGGTGTTTGGTTTGGGATGCGATCCGTTTAACGAGACAGCCGTGCTGCGCTTGTTGAAAATCAAGCGGCGCAAAGTGGAAAAAGGATTGATTTTAATCGCCACAAGCTGGGATCAGGTGAAAAACCTGATAAAAATTGACCCGGCCAAAAGCCTCTCAATCAAACAAAACAACAAAAAACCAATCACTTGGGTTTTGCCCACAACGAAAAAAGTACCGCGCTGGGTTTCCGGCAAGTTTGACTCAGTTGCGATACGCGTTACACTACACCCGGTTGCAAAAAGGATTTGCCAAAAGTTTGGCGGGTCAATAATTTCAACCAGTGCCAACTTGGCAGGCAAAAGCCCGGCAAAAAACTCAAAGCAAGCGCAGAAGCAATTTGGTGCCGCGATTGATTTTATAATGCCCGGCCGAGTCGGTAACCTAAAAAAAACAACCGAAATTCGCGATGTGAAAACAAACAAAGTTATTAGAAAGTAAAACCCCCTATGAAAAAAATAAAAAACATTGGCATTATTTTATCCTTTTTTGTGTTTGGCCAGGCGCTTGCTGGGTTGGAGGTGGAGAACGCGTTGTGGCAAATTAACAACAGCGTTGCTTTTGGTTTGGTCGGGTTCAATTTAGATTACAAAGAGAGTTTTCTGTCTTCAGACGCTCGTGCTGGAGTAATGCCGAAGAGCACAGAATCGGGGACGATCTTGGGTTTGTTCTTTGATGTAAGAAAAGCTTTTGCAGAGACAATTTACACCGATTTTTATTTGGATTATTACGACGGAAAATTAAAATATGATGGTAGTGAGAGAAATACTTATGCCCCTCTCACTGCTAATTTGTGGCACAGATTTTTTAATGCGGATGCAAAGGCGGGATATATTTTTACCTTTACTGAAGACAGTGTTCTGCAACTTATCCCTTATGCTGGAGTGGGGTATCGTTATTGGTATCGACAATACAATAATGTGGGAGAGGGCGGGAAAGAGAAATATAAAAACTATAAGGTTGTTGGTGGAATAAAGCTAAACTGGCTATTGACTGATGAGTTTATCATTTCCCCATATTTTGAGGGGGGCAAAACATTTGGTGCTAACATGAAGTATTGTGGAAGCGGTACAGGCAACGGGTATAACTACACTTTGGGAAACAAGCCAATTTATGAGGCGGGGTTAGAAGCAAACTGGAGGATGTTTGATGAGTTTTTCTTGAATGGCTTTGCAAATTATACGCAATTTAAATATGGAAGGTCTGCTCCCCAGGCCGGTTCTTTTGAGCCCGACAGTAAAACCCGAGAAATAAAATTCGGGCTTGGCGTCCGATACAGTTGGTTGGTTAATTAGACAACCAAAATAAAAAACAATCAATTATGCTCCGCAGGAGCTATAGGCTTCACCAGCCCAGGCTAAGCCGCGT
>CAZMGW010000024.1:0-17624 GCA_964565935.1 uncultured Coxiellaceae bacterium | reverse complement strand
AGCGCGGCGGTATTGGTGTGCGGGGAGGCCCGGGAGAGAAGCAATTAGAAATTGATCGACGAATTTTGCGGCAAAAAGTTACGAGCATTAAAAAGCGTTTGACGAAACTAGCCCAACAACGTCTACAAAATCGTCGTGCGCGCAAGCGCTCTTCGTTACCTACAATTGCCTTGGTCGGTTATACAAATGCTGGTAAATCAACTTTATTTAATCTATTAACCTCGGAAAAAGTTTATGTGGCGGATAAGTTGTTTGCCACGTTAGATCCAACTCTGCGACGAATTCAGTTGCCTGGTTTCGGTGCAGTAATTGTTGCAGATACTGTGGGGTTTATTCGTGATTTGCCTCATGAGCTAATTGAGGCGTTTCATGCAACGTTGGAGGAAACCACAGAAGCTGACTTGTTGTTGCACGTAATTGATGCCAGCGATCCGCAAAAAAATGAAAAAATCGAGGTGGTTAATAAAGTGCTGGCAGAGATTGGCGCATCGCAAGTTCCCCAGTTACAAGTTTTAAATAAAGTTGATCTGCTTGAGGAGTTTGAACCGCGGATTGATTACGATGTGAATAATTTGCCCGCACGAGTATGGTTGTCGGCATTTGATGGAAGAGGAGTTAAGTTGCTAGAGGAGGCGGTAAAACAGACCGTATCTTCAGAGCAAGAGGAGGTTGAGCTTAGTCTTTTGCCACATGCTGGTCAAATCCGGGCAGCATTGTATCAAAGCGATGTTGTTGTGTCGGAAAAAACAGATCCTCTTGGTAATTCCCGCCTAAAACTTCTAATCAATCGTATAGATTTGGAAAGAATCTTTGCTGCCAAGTCGCTGGTATGAATTTGCTAATAATCTTGATCTTTGTGACGTGTTGTAATATGTTCTTACTATCAGTAAGTTATTTGATTTTGGTTGAAAAATGCACGAATTGGCCCCCCTAATTAAAGATCTCGCAATAATGCTTGGCATAGCCAGCATTGTGGTGCTGGTATTTCAAAAAATACGCCAGCCGGTTATTCTGGGCTACATAATTGCAGGTGTAATTATTGGTCCGTATACCCCCCCATATTCTCTAGTAGCTGATATTAATCAAATTCAACCGCTTTCAGAGCTTGGTGTGATCTTCTTGATGTTCTCGTTAGGGTTAGACTTTAGTTTTCATAAACTTAAAAGAATTGGGTTTTCTGCCACTATTACGGGACTAATTAAAGTTGCCGTAATGTTAGTTTTGGGTTTTTCTACTGGTTGGTTCCTGAAATGGAAGCTTTATGATTGTATATTCCTGGGGGCGGCAATCGCGATTTCGTCAACAATGATAATTATTAAGGCCTTGGAAGAGCTGAAGTTAAAAGGGAAAAGATTTACCGATATAGTTTTTGGGATTTTAATCGTAGAAGATTTGCTGGCTATATTAATGTTGGCTACTTTGTCGACCGTAGGAGCAACAAAAAATATTTTTTCATTTGACATGATTTTAGCTGTTGTGAAATTGCTTTTTGTAGTCGGTAGTTGGTTTATAACCGGTTATTTTATTGTTCCAATATTATTTCGTAGAATAATAAAATATGTTAGTCAGGAGACTTTAACCATTGTTTCTATTGCTCTTTGTTTGGGTTTAGCTGTAATTGCAACCTATCTTCATTATTCTGCTGCTCTTGGTGCTTTTATCATGGGATCCATTCTGGCAGAAATTCCTCTGGCCCATCGCATCAAACAATTGACTGCTCCGCTGCGCGATGTTTTTGTTGCGGTATTTTTTATTGCCGTTGGCATGATGATAGACTTACAGGCCTTTATAGAGCAGTGGCCAATTATATTGGCGCTATCCGTGCTTGCGATAGTAAGTAAGATACTAATAACTACTGTTGGTGCTTTCTTAACCGGCCAGAGTGTTAATACCTCAGTGCGTGTTGGTTTTAGTATGGCGCCCGTAGGAGAATTTTCTTTTATTATTGTCGGCGTTGGCTTGATGTTAAACCTTGTGAGTAATTCACTATATCAAATAGTTGTTGGAGTCGCAGCCACTACGGCTTTATTAACACCATACCTTATTAGATTGTCTGGTGTCATTACTAAAAAATTAGAGGCAGATCTTTCTGAACGGTCGAAATATTATTTAGAAAGCTATTCTGCTTGGGTATATCGTGCATTGGCAAGCTACAAAAAACAGATCGGTTATCGCAAGTATGTTTTTCGTCTTATAATAAATGGTAGCGTTGTTGCGGTTGTTTTTACCTTGACCTCTGATTTTATATTACCCCAGCTTAGTTCTTTAGTGGCGAGTAGAGATATCGCCAAAATATCTTGTTGGGTGATTTCTTTGTTGTTTTCATCCCCCTTTATTTGGGGCATGCTTTTTAGTTTTAAACTAATTGATAAAAACAGACAACTTCCCCCGATGTTTTTGGGAGGGATTTTAACCATAACCGAAATTATTGTTTTGAGTGTGGCTTATTTTAAGACTTGGTATATTCCTTTAATAATTGCGATAATTGCAGCAGTGTTTTTTGGGTTGTTGTATAAGCAGCTGGACAATGCTTATCATTGGTTTGAACGTCATTTAATACACGTACTGCGCAGAAAGAGCCAAAAACAAGATAAGTATGAAGAGTTGGCGCCATGGGATACCCACCTGGTTGAGGTGCTGGTGACCAATGAATCCCCTTATTCCGTAGCCGGAAAAACCTTAAGCGAAAACCAATTGCGCCAAAATTTTGGCGTAAATGTTGTCGCTATTCGTCGTGGGTCCAAGGTGATTTTGACACCCCGTGGAGAGGAAAAGATCTTGTTGCACGATAGATTGATAGTTTTAGGAAATGACGAACAAATAGATTCTTTTAGGAGTAATGCCGAAGACGCTTATTTTGAACCAAAAAATGAAGAGATATTAAAAGACTTTATCTTAAAAGCTACAGTATTGGAGGCGGATAACTCTCTTGTTGGACAATCAATTCGTGATTCGCATATACGCGAACAAATCAGCGGTTTGGTTGTTGGCTTAGAGCGCAATGGGTTCCGTATGCTAAATCCTGACCCCGCCACCATGTTAAAAGCAAATGATTTGCTGCTAATAGTAGGCAAAGAAGAAGCGGTGCTTGGTTTAGGCAAAAAAGATCAGGAGTAGCTCGCTAATTCCTGTTGTTTTTAAGCAACATATCGTTTTTTTTATCCCATTTCTGTGCTAGAATGTCCCAACTATAATAAAGTTGCAGTGCTTTGATTTTAAACAAAATTTTTTATATAAAAATATGACTCAACCAGCAAAAGAAATAACTGTTGTTAATATCGAAGATGAACTAAAGCAATCCTATCTTGACTATGCGATGAGCGTTATCGTGAGCCGAGCTTTGCCAGATGTGCGCGACGGTCTAAAACCCGTCCATCGTCGCTCTTTATACGCTATGCGCGAGCTTGGTAACGAATATAACAAACCTTATAAAAAATCCGCGCGTATCGTTGGTGATGTAATCGGTAAATATCACCCGCATGGCGATACAGCGGTTTATGACACGATTGTTCGTATGGCGCAGTCTTTTTCGCTACGTTATCCGTTGGTTGATGGCCAAGGAAACTTTGGCTCAGTCGATGGCGATTCTCCCGCCGCGATGCGTTATACCGAAATAAGACTTGCAAAAATCGCCCATTTTTTATTAATCGATCTTGACAAAGAAACCGTTGATTTTGCGCCAAACTATGACGGCACTGAATTCGCGCCCCAAGTGTTGCCGACCCGCATACCAAATCTTTTAGTAAACGGCTCTTCTGGGATCGCAGTCGGTATGGCGACCAACATCCCACCGCATAATTTAGGGGAGGTTGTTGATGCTTGCCTTGCTCTTATTGATAACCCGGAAGTCGAATTACGCGATCTAATCAAAATTATTCCCGGTCCAGATTTTCCAACCGCGGGTATCATTAACGGTAGAGCTGGAATCGAAGAAGCATATCGCACCGGTCGCGGTAAAATTTGTGTCCGCTCAAAAGTCACCATTGAAACCGACGAAGATAGCAACAAACAAACCATAGTTGTTAATGAATTACCTTATCAGGTTAATAAAGCCAATCTGTTGGTGCGTATTGCTGAGTTGGTTAAAGAGAAGAAAGTCGAGGGCATTACCGCTGTACGCGATGAATCTGATAAAGATGGCATGCGCGTGGTGGTTGAGTTGCGTCGGGGTGAGCTTGCTGAAGTGATTTTGAATAATTTATTTTTGAATACACAAATGCAAGTTACCTTCGGTATTAACGTCGTCGCTCTTGATAACGGTCAACCAAAGACCTTGAATTTAAAGCAATTGCTAGAGGCTTTTTTAAAACATCGACGTGAAGTGGTAGTCAGGCGCAGTGTATTTGAATTAAAGCAAGCGCGTAAAAGGGCGCACATTTTAGAAGGCTTGAGTATCGCGCTGGCCAATATTGATGAAATGATTGCTTTAATAAAGCGATCCCAAAACCCTGTCGTTGCAAAACAGGAATTATTGGCGCGAGCGTGGCAAACTGGTTTTGTTAAAACGATGCTAGAGCAGGTGGGTGCTGTAATTTCTCGACCTGATGATCTGAGTGAGGAATTTGGAGTAACCAAAAACGGAGATTATCGTTTGTCAGAAGCTCAGGCTCAAGCGATTTTAGATTTGCGCTTGCATAGATTGACCGGGTTAGAGCAAGACAAAATATTCAATGAATACAAAGAATTGCTTGATGATATTAAACGGTTGCTTGATATTTTAGCCACGCCAGAGTTATTACTTGATGTTATTCGCAAAGAACTTTTAGAGATGAGAGAAATGTTTGCGGATAAGCGACGTACCGAGATTGTTGAAACCCAGGAAGATTTAACGCGTGAGGATTTAATCACGCCTGAGGATGTGGTGGTTACTCTTTCACATGAGGGGTATGCCAAAATTCAAGCGGTTACCGATTATCAAGCTCAAAAACGTGGTGGCAAAGGAAAAACCGCGACCAAAGTCAAAGAAGAAGATTTTGTTGAGCGATTATTTATTGCCAATACGCATGACACAATTTTATGTTTTTCGAATAAAGGTAAGGTTTATTGGCTCAAGGTTTATTTATTACCTCAAGGCAATCGCACTTCTCGCGGCAAGCCTTTGATAAATTTATTTCCGCTAGAAAAAGATGAGCGCATTAATACTATTTTGCCAATTCGTGAATATTTGCCTAATCACTATATTTTTATGGCAACCGCCAAAGGGACTGTTAAAAAAGTACCGCTGGAGCAATTTTCCAACCCTCGTTCTAATGGAATTATTGCGGTTGATTTACAGCCAGATGATAATTTAATTAATGTGGCTTTAACTGATGGTAAGCAAGAGATAATGTTGTTTAGTGATGCGGGTAAAGCAGTTAGGTTTGCTGAAGATCAAGTGAGGTCAATGGGTCGCACTGCAATGGGGGTGCGTGGTATGCGCCTTAAGGATGATCAAAAATTGATTTCACTCGTTATTGCTAACCCAACCGGGGCTATTTTAACTGCTACGGAAAATGGTTACGGCAAACGAACAGCTATCTCCGAGTTTTCGGTTGTGAATCGTGGAGCCCAAGGGGTAATTGCCATTCAGGTTGGTGAACGCAATGGCAAAGCAGTTTGTGCTATTCAAGTTGATGCTGGCGACGAAATTATGCTTATCAGCAGTCAGGGAACTCTCGTTCGAACACGAGTCGATGAGATTTCAGTTATTGGCCGCAACACCCAAGGAGTACGTTTGATTAATCTTGGCGAAGGAGAAAACCTTGTCGGTGTGCAACGGGTGGAAGAAAAGGCCGAAGAAGAGAGCGAAGCAACCTGATTTATGACGATTCCAATAATTACGATAGACGGTCCAAGTGGTTCTGGTAAGGGAACTATCGGTAAACGGCTTGCTGAAAAGCTTGGATGGCATTTTTTAGATAGTGGTGCTGTTTATCGCGTGTTAGCCTTAGTGATTCTTAAAAACAATATTCCATTAGATGATATACACGCCTTAAAGGCCAGGATTGAGACCCTGAATGTAGAGTTTACTGATCAGTCTGGCTCAAATCAAAAAATAATCCTTGAAAACGAAGACGTAACAAGCATTATTCGTAGTGAAGAATGTGGTATTGTTGCTTCAAAAATCGCCACAATAGCTGAAGTTCGTGCTGCTCTTACCTCATTCCTACAAGGCTTTAGTAGACCTCCAGGGCTGGTTGCAGATGGGCGTGATATGGGGACAGTGGTGTTTCCCGATGCTTTTTTAAAAATATTCTTAACCGCAAGTGCTGAAGAAAGGGCCGCGCGGCGTCTTTTGCAGTTGCAAGACCGGGGTATAAATGCTAACCTCGGCACCGTTTTACAGGATTTAATAGAGCGGGATATTCGTGATGAAAATCGTGTCACTGCTCCTTTAAAACCCGATCCAGCTGCAGTGATAGTTGATACTACCAAGTTGAGTGTTGACGAGGTGTTGCAGTTGATTTTGGCGCATGTAGGAACCTGTTCATAAGCTCTACTATGCTTGCTATAAAACATTGATTTTCTGAGATCAATTGCTCATATGTCTACAAAGTAGGCTGCGCTACGGTTCTCAAAAATCAATATTTTTTAGCTAGCCTGGCGATCTTATGAACAGGTTTCATGGCATGTATTTTAAAAACTAACCTATGTTGCTTGGAATGTAGTGAATTTAAATGAGAGTTATTATGACTGAGAATTTTGCGGAATTGTTTGCTGAAAGTTTACAAAATATAGATTTCCAATGTGGAGCTGTTAGAAAAGCTGAGGTTGTTGAGACTACCCCAGATTTTGTAGTGGTATATGCTGAAGGTACAAAATCTGAATCGTATATACCTATTAATGAATTCCGCAATCAAAACAACGAATTAGAAGTTGCTGTAGGTGATATTGTTGATGTGGTTTTAGAAGCTTTTGAAAACGGTACTGGAAAAACCCATCTTTCTCGTGATAAAGCCAAACGCATCGAGTCATGGCAAGCGTTAGAAAAAGCTTTTGTCGATGGAGAGACAGTTAAGGGTATTGTTACTGAACGTGTTCGCGGTGGATTTACTGTAGAAATTAACAAAATTCGTTCTTTTTTGCCTGGTTCATTAGTTGATATTAAGCCAGTGCGCGACACTTCATTTATTGAAGGCAAAGAACTTGATTTCAAAATTATCAAAGTTGATAAAAAAGAAAATAATATTGTTGTGTCTCGTCGTGCAGCGCTGATGGCTGAAAGCACACCAGAACGGGATGCATTATTGAGTAGTTTGGAAGAAGGTTCTGTTATAACGGGAACTGTTAAAAACCTTACAGATTACGGCGCATTTATTGATCTTGGTGGTGTTGATGGTTTATTGCATATCACCGATATGTCGTGGAAACGTATTCGCCATCCAAATGAAATCTTAAAGCTTGGTGATGAAATTCAGGTTAAAGTTCTAAAATATGATCGCGACAAAAACCGTGTTTCATTGGGTTTAAAGCAATTGGCTGATGATCCATGGCGTGATATTAATCGTCGTTATCCAGTCGGCACCAGATTGTTCGGTCATATTACAAATATTACCGATTATGGTTGTTTTGTTGAAATCGAACCAGGCATTGAAGGTTTGGTCCACATGTCTGAGATCGATTGGACCAATAAAAACGTGCATCCTGCTAAGGTTGTAAGTCAGGGCCAAGAAGTTGAAGTTAAAGTGCTGGAAATTGATGGCGATCGTCGTCGTATTTCCTTGGGTATGAAACAATGTAAATTAAATCCATGGAAAGAATATTCTAATCTTCACAGTAAAGATGAGAAAGTTAGTGGTAAAATCAAATCGATTACTGACTTTGGAATTTTTGTTGGATTAGATGGGGATATTGATGGGTTGGTGCATCTCTCCGATATTTCTTGGACTGAACCAGGTGAAAAAGCCATTCGTGAGTACAAAAAAGGGCAAGATATTGAGGCAGTTATTTTAGCTATTGACCCTGATCGTGAACGCATTTCTCTTGGCATTAAGCAGTTAGAGCATGACGTTTATACTGAGTATCTAGTAAGTCACCCGAAAGGAAGCGTGGTTGAAGGCGTGGTTACCGAAGTTAATGCTAAGTCAGCAACTATTGATCTAGGTGATGGTATTTTAGGCAAGGTTAAAGCGGCTGATGTTAGTCGCGAAAAAGTCAAAGATGCTTCCGAGTTCTTAAAAGAAGGCGATAATGTCGAAGCCAAGGTTCTTGGTATCGATAAAAAAAGCCGCGCTGTTAATTTATCGATAAAAGAAATGCAGCCGGAACTTGGTAGTTCTGATACCCCAGCTAATACGCAACTTGGTGATTTGCTTAAGGAGCAGATTCAACACAAAGCTGAGTAAGTGTTATTTGAAGTGTTTTAGTTTGTGATGCATGGCGTGTTTGTGGTTTTAGACCATAACGCCATGCAATACGAAATCTGGAGGTTGGTTATGCGTATAGTTTCGTATCTAATTTTACTAGTAATAATGTTGATTGGACTAACATTTGCTTCTTTAAACGCAGTGCCAGTTATTTTTAATTATTACATAGGTTCAAAAACAATAACCCTATCTTTATTGCTAGTTTTTGCTTTTGGTGCTGGGGTTTTTTTGGGATTGTTGGTGGCAATGTTTTCTTGGATAAAAATCACAAAAGATAATTTACTGCTCAAGTCGCGTTTAAAAGTTGTTGAAAAAGAAGTTGAAAATTTACGCTCAATCCCGATAAGGGGAGAGTAGAATAATATTCCTTATAAATATGTACCAGCTTCTACTATTACTTCTTCCTGTTGCAGCTATTTCTGGGTGGTATGCTGGTTATCGGCATAAAAAATCTACCGAGAATAATTCCGGCATAATTCCCCATGACTATTTTCTTGGCCTAAATTATTTGATTAATGAACAGCCCGATAAGGCAGTTGATGTTTTTATCAAAATGCTTGAGGTAAATACCGATACAGTTGAAACCCATCTGGCTTTGGGTAATTTGTTTAGACGGCGCGGTGAGGTGGATCGTGCTATCCGCATTCATCAAAACTTAATCGCTCGCCCACAGCTGGCCCGCAAACAGCGTATGCAGGCGTTGTTTGAACTGGCTCAAGATTATCTGCGTGCTGGAGTGTTAGATCGTGCAGAGCGCTTGTTTTTAGAGTTGATTGAGCTTGATGGGGATGTGGTTAACAGTTTAAATTGTTTAATTAACATATATCAACAACAAAAAGATTGGCAACAATCAATCTCTACGGCAAAAAAGCTGGAAAGTGTAAGTAAAGTAAATATGGACAGTGCAATTGCGCACTATTATTGTGAGCTGGCAGAGCAGTCTCGTTATGATCATCGAATCAATCAGGCTCATGAGTATTTAAAAGAAGCCTTACATTACGATAAACATTGTGCGCGAGCCAGTATTATTCTTGGCAAGATTTTTATTGAAGAAGGTGAATATAGGCAGGCAATCCAGTCTTTTCGGCGTGTGCATGATCAGGATGCTGAGTATATCTCCGAGGTTGTAGCTTCTTTAGCAGATTGTTATAAGCAGATAAATCGTGAAGAAGAGTTTGTTGATTACTTATTTGAACGTATAGCCGAAAATCCACGTATTTATTTTATTCTTGCCATGGCAGATCATATTCGTGATAACCAGGGGGATGCTGCGGCAATCGAGTACCTTTCAAAACAGAGTCATCGTTGTCTTTCTATGCGCGGTTTAGAGCGCATGCTAAATTTGTATATAAATAGCGTTGATCCGGCTATGAAAGACCAGCTGTTGTTGCTCAAAGAATTTATCGATAAACTTGCAGAAAATAAACCAGTTTATCGTTGTGTGCATTGTGGTTTTTCTGGAAAGAAATTATATTGGCAATGCCCAAGCTGCAAACGTTGGAATTCGGTGAAGCCTATTCATGGGTTAGAGGGGGATTGAGAACCTATTCAAAATCTCTACTATGTTGGCCATAATGCATTGATTTCCTGCGATTCGATGCTCACATACCTATAAAGTATGCTGCGCTTCGATTCTCAAAAATCAATGCATTCTGTCACAACCTAGCGAGATTTTGAACAGGCTCTAAGGTGTTTTCAAACCCAAATCGCTACCAGAGCCATTAATGTTATTCCCAATATTAATGCAGCTATTTCCAGAAAGCTTTCAAATGATTTTGCGCCTTCAACCAAATGTTCCGTGCCTAGATATAAAAAAGTTCCCGCTGCAATCGCATTAAAAACAGAACCGAGAGTATTTCCTGAGTTGGTTTGCAGTGCATACATAACAAGCGAGGCTACAAAAATACCAAGAGGGGTTATAAAAGAAAACAGGGCTATAATTTGTTTTATGTTTTTTGTGGATACGCTGTAATGGTGTAAATTTATAGCCAGCGCAAAACTTTCCGAACCCTTGTGCGCAATAACCGCAAAAAATAGCATTGATGTTTCGGCTAGATTAATACTGGTTCCAATTGCGGCTCCCTCTACCAGTGAATGTATGGCTAATAATAATATTAATAAAAAGGGTGCAATAATTTTACTATCAGGGAAATGTCGTTTGCCATAGGTAAAAATGCTGCGCTCCATAAGCAATAATAAAACAAAAGATGCAATACAAATTAACTGCGCTAAAGGATAAGAATCGTTGCTTAGAATGAGACGAAACCCCTTGTCGGCTTCTGGGAGCAAATGCAATAATGCCGCGCTCAAAAACACGCCACTAGCAAAGGCATCGCCTAAATGTAAAAGATGAGCTTTTTCTTTTGCTATCTTTAGCGGTAGCAATCCAGCAGTGAGGGTAAGCAAGAAGATGCTGGTGGCGGCAATGGCTTTAAATAGAGCTAGGTACATAATTTTATTATTTTAAAAAAGTCCCCAAATTCAGTAGGCTACAAGTGTTATCCGCCCAATTGTATCAAAATGCTTGAAGGTTACACTTGCATTTTCTTTACAATTTTAATTTGTTATAATCGCCACTAATCTTATATAAAGTAAATTTCCTATATAGTCAAATGGATATGTAAATGAACTTAGACTTTTTAGATTTTGAACAACCAATTGCTGAATTACTTGCAAAAATTGAAGAGCTACGCTATGTCAGCAATGATAATAGTTTTAATATTAGTGAAGAAATAAAGCGCCTTGAGTATAAGTCTTGTGAGTTAACAAAATCAATTTTCTCCTCACTGACGGCTATCCAAATTGTAAAGTTGGCTCGGCATCCACAGCGCCCACATTCTCTTGATTATATTAAGCTCATTTTTAATGACTTTGATGAACTTTTTGGGGACCGTCATTTTGCCAAGGGCGCTGCTATTATAGGTGGTATTGCTAGGCTGCAAGATCGGCCAGTTATGATAATTGCCCAACAAAAAGGGCGCACCACCAAAGAGAACGTTGAGTGCAATTTTGCTATGCCGAACCCTGAAGAATATCGAAAAGCACAACGTTTAATGGAATTGGCAGAAAAATTTAAATTGCCAGTTCTTACTTTTATCGATACTCCAGGTGCTTATCCGGGAATTGGCGCAGAAGAACGGAATCAAAGCGAAGCTATTGCGCGTAACTTGTTTATCATGTCTAAATTGTGCACTCCAATTATTTGTACTGTAATTGGTGAGGGTGGATCGGGGGGGGCTTTAGCTCTTGGAGTAGGGGATCGGATATTGATGTTGCAATACAGCATTTATGCCACTATTTCTCCTGAAGGTTGTGCCTCAATTTTATGGCGGAGTCAGGATAAAGTGGCAGAAGCTGCTGAGGCTATGCATTTGACTGCGAACAAACTTTATAAGCTAAAGATGATTGATCAAATTGTTACTGAACCTCTTGGCGGAGCGCATCGTGATTATGAATTGATGGCGCAACGCCTCAAGCAAGCGTTGATTGATAACTTGCAACAATTAGGGAAGCTGTCTATAGATAAGTTAGTAGCAGCACGTTATGAAAAGCTGATGAGTTTTGGCCGATAAACAAGACGTATTGCCAATAAACCGCGCATTTGTGTGCGGTAGGCTAAACCTAATTCGAAAACAATTAGATTTGAAGCTCCAAAGGAGCGAAATAAGAAAAAAGCAAGTTGTGGCAAAAAAAAACATTCCAGAAATAATGCGCGATAAAATCTCCTCTTTTCTTATGGGCAGCGATCAAATATTTGTTGCTTATAGCGGTGGGCTAGATTCGCATGTTTTATTACACCTATTGGCGCAGATACGTAAAGTTCAACCCAAGCTAAAGTTAACAGCCATTCATGTTAATCACAACTTGAGCGCGAACGCAAAAAAATGGAACCAACACTGTAAAAAAGTATGCAAGGGCTTGCGTGTTGAATGCGTTATTAAAAATGTCGATGCAACAATCAAAATCAAAGGCCACAGCCCAGAGGAAATTGCGCGCAAGCTGCGTTATGAATCCTTTGCTGAAATCCTGCCCAAAAATGCTTTGCTTCTGACCGCGCATCAAGCTAATGACCAAGCAGAAACCTTGCTCTTGCAAATGTTTCGTGGCGCTGGACCCAAAGGTTTGGCCGCAATTTCTACAAAAGTAAAGTTTGCTAAAGGTTGGCTAGTGCGACCAATATTAGATTTTTCGCGTGAAGAATTATTGCAGTATGCAATAGAGTATAAATTAAAATGGATCGAAGATGAAAGTAATACCAATTTAAAGTTTGATCGTAATTTGATTAGACATAAATTAATGCCAGCAGTTAAAAAACAGTGGCCGGGAATTATCGCTACTTTAAATAGGGTTTCAAGGCATTGTGCTGAGGCAAGCGAGTTATTGGAAGACTTGGCTGCTGAGGATCTTAGTAAAATTATTGGTGCGAATAAGAAGACTTTAAATCTTACATCTTTAAAAGAGCTGACCGTTATTAGGCAGCACAATGTGCTGCGCTTTTGGCTGCATAGCTTGCAATTATCCACTCCTAGCGAAGCGAAATTAAATGAGATTATACGCACCATTGTGAACTCGCGTAGTGATGCAACTCCGCAAGTTAAGTGGCATGGGGCAGAAATACGACGTTTCCAAGATCATTTATATGCAATGTCGCCATTATTGTCTCATAACAATAAAATAGTTTTGCGTTGGGATTTAAATAAACCATTAAAATTGCCAAATGACTTGGGTGTGTTGCAGGTAAAAATAGCTCCAAAATTTAAAGCTACTATCGCAACCAAAACATTTACGGTGCAGTTTCGTCAAGGTGGGGAAAAGCTAAAGTTGGCCAAGCGGCAAGGGACGCATCAACTGAAAAAACTAATGCAAGAGTGGCGGGTTCCGCCCTGGTTACGTGACCGTATTCCATTGGTTTATTGTGGGGCAAAAATTGTTGCCGTGATCGGTTACTACAGTGTTAGCGATTTACAGTTTCAGATAAGAGGGTTGAGTGTTTAAAATATCTAAAAATGTAAAGTCTATACTATCTTCATCTGTTGGCAATATTCTTGAGTGGTACGAATACACGCTTTATGCTTATTTTGCTACGGTGATTAGTAAATTATTTTTTCCGGTTGATAATCCTTATGTGTCGATGATAATGACATTTGCTGCTTTTGCTGTAGGGCTTGCGGCAAGACCCATTGGTGGCATTATTTTTGGTTACATTGGCGATAAGTATAGTCGCAAGAAAATGTTAGTTTTAACTATGTTGCTAATGTCAATTCCCACATTATGCATCGGTTTACTACCGACATATGGACAAATTGGCGTTATAGCGCCAATTTGTCTTGTTTCGTTGCGTATTTTCCAAGGGGTGGCATTAGGTGGGGAATTTGGTGCTTCTTGTGTTTATCTCTTCGAATCGGTGCCGCAGAAAAGACGGGGGTTTTTCGGTTGTATGGCACTTACAGGTGTTGGATTGGGTCTTGTTCTTAGTTCTTGCACTATCTTTATAGTGGAAACATTTATCTCACAAGAGGCAATATATGCTTTTGCTTGGAGAATACCTTTTTTTATCAGTGTATTTGGTGCCGCGATAGGTTTTTATATGCGGAGATCACTTTTAGAAACTGAAGATTTTGTTATTGCCAGGCAAAATAGCCAGTTGGTTGCCAATCCATTTATGGAAATGTTGAAAAATCACAAAGCAACCTTACTTAGTTTGTTTGCCATATTTTTTACTACGCAAATATCATTTTTTATAGTTTTTATTTTCGGTAAAACTATGATGATAAAATTTTTAAATTATGACAATCATACTGCCGGTAAGTTTAATTTATTTACAGTAATGAGTTATACGGTTGCAACAGTACTCTTTGGCTATTTATCCGATAAAATTAACAAGAGATATATTATTATTTTTGGAGCAATTGGTATTTTTCTCTCAGCATATCCATTTATATCCTTTCTAAGGATGGGTACGCCTTCTTTAATATTATTGTTTTCTCTTTTAATGGGGGGGTTGATCGGTATGACTGAAAGTACTCTAAATCCCCTTACGGCAGAATCATTTCCAACTAATATACGAGCTACCAGCGTTGCTTTTTGTTGGAATTTTACCGCGGTTGCTTTTGGTGGAATTGCGCCAATTGTTTCAATGTGGCTGATTGAGCATTTGGGTAGTGTCTATGTTGTGGCATATTATTTAATGGGCGCTTGTACTATAACCGTCCTAGTTACTTTTGGCTGCGTCATTTCTTTCAGGAAAAACAAAAATGCAGTACAAAATGAAGCTATTGAAGTAAATGTCATTTAAATAACATGTCCTGTTTGTGCCGGCGGGGCAAAATCAGTTATAGAGTGGGGGTGGCACACCTAGAGGAAGTATTCTTTGTTGTATGGATCCTCAAACCCGAGCTCTTTTAAGATTTTTATTTCTAATTTTTCCATCTTCTGTGCTTCTTTTTTGTTTTGGTGATCATAACCCAATAGATGCAAAACCCCGTGTATGGTCATGTGCGCCCAGTGGGATATTGTGGTTTTATGTTGTAATTTGGCTTCAAGCTTTACTATGGGGGCGCAAATTATCAGGTCGCCAAGCAAGTTTGATTGGATGTTTGCCGGGGGGTAAAACTTAAAAGAAATAATATTGGTCGGTTGGTTTTTTTTGCGGTACCTCTTGTTTAACTGGGTGATTTCTTTGGTATCAACAATGCGGATTACAATCTCATATTTTTTTTTATGTGTCCCAACGGCCGTGTTTGCCCAGGTTTTAAATAACTTTTTACTGGGTATAGACTTGGCTTTGCTGGCATTCTGTAGGGCTAGGGTCGGTTTAGTCATAACTTAGTACTGGTGATATTAACCGAATAAATCTCTTTGTTGAATCAAAATGTGGGACAGTTTTAATTTACTTTCAAATAACTTTGCATTAAATTGAATCACTGTGAACAATAACTTACTGCTTGTTGATGGCCGAAGACAAAGGTATAACCTTTTTCAAAAAATCTGGATAAAATTACACCTTGATTTTTTGCTTTTAGTTGGTTTGCTGGCGCTTGCCGCTATCGGTTTTGGGATTCTTTATAGCGCTAGCAGTCAAAGTTTAACCTTGTTGAGTCATCAGTTGGTGAGCTTTGCCATAGCCTGTGTGGCGATGTGTGTGTTTGCTCAGATTCCAATGCATCGATATCAATCTTTGGTGCCTTGGGTTTATGGGGCGGTGTTATTGATGTTGCTTGCAGTAATGAGTGTTGGGGTTGTTAATAAAGGGGCCCAGAGGTGGTTAAATTTTGGTTTATTGCGTTTTCAGCCCTCAGAGATTATGAAACTTGCTATGCCGATGATGTTGGCGTGGTATTTACGTAATAAAGTCCTGCCCCTGCGAGCCAAAGACTTATTTTTTTCTTGTTTAATCATAGTGTTACCAGTTATAATAATTGCCAAACAGCCTGATTTAGGTACCGCATTGTTGGTTGCTGCAACAGGTGTTTTTGTGTTGTTATTGGCTGGCATAACATGGAAGCTGATGGTTGGCATTGTTGCTTTGTTAACAATTGCTGTCCCGGTTGTTTGGCATTATATGCACGCTTATCAAAAAGCTCGCCTTTTTACTTTTCTTGCGCCAGAGCACGATCCTTATGGTCGCGGATATAATATTATTCAGTCAAAAATTGCAATTGGCTCTGGGGGGTGGTTTGGTAAGGGGTGGCTTCTTGGAACGCAAACGCATTTGCAGTTTTTACCTGAGCACTCTACTGATTTTATTTTTGCTGTGTGTGGTGAAGAGTTTGGTTTTATTGGGTGTATTTTATTAATTGTGGTGTTTCTTTATATTATAGGACGTGGTCTATATATTAGTGTACATGCACAAGACACTTTTTCTCGATTACTAGCTGGTAGCTTGATTCTATCTTTTTTTATATCGGTTTTTGTGAATATTGGCATGGTTATTGGCGTTTTGCCAGTGGTTGGTGTGCCATTACCATTAGTAAGTTACGGTGGTAGTTCTTTGGTTATATTTATGTCTGGATTTGGGATAATTATGTCTACATATGTGCATAGAAAGTTGATTAGTAGTTAAATGGATTTAATTTTTTGTATTGTAGCAATGGTTTATGTTGTCTTGTATATTGCATTGAAATTAAACATAATATTATGTTGTATTTATATAAAAACAGGATGTAAAAAAGACAATATAATTAAGTACATTGCAAACAAGCTGTATTTTTTTGTTTTTTATGGCAAATTTTTGTTTTATTTTTTAAATAAAACAAAAATTTTTTCAAGCATGTTTTTAATTAAAATCGATTAAAATCAATGTCTTATTTGAATGGCAGGCGGTTTGTGGTGTTTTAATCATGGAGTTTTCTTTGACGTATGCTATAGTCGCAGTATTAGCATAACACAGAAGAGACTATGTATTGTAATAAATTTCGTTTGCGTCGTAATTTTGTAGTTGTTTGTATATTTATATTTTGTTTAACACAACTAAGCGGATGTAGCTTTATTGGTGGAACTCATAAGGGTATAGATGGGCCTCCTAAAGTTGACATAGACGTTACAAAAATTTCTGATGCTGTTCCTAAAGTTGAACCTTATCATCCATACGGGACCAGAGATTATGTCGTTGGCGGGCGTCATTACCACGTGTTGAAGACCTCTAAGGGTTATATAAAGCGTGGGTATGCCTCGTGGTATGGATCTAATTTTCATGGCAATCACACTTCGACACAAGAGCGGTTTAATTTATATGGCATGACAGCCGCCAGTCCAGAATTGCCCCTGCCATCGTATGTTCAGGTAACCAATCTGCGTAATGGTAAAACAGTTGTTGTACGGGTCAATGATCGCGGGCCATTTCATTCCAACCGTATTTTAGATCTTTCCTATGCTGCCGCCAAAAAGTTAGGGTTTGTAGATCATGGTACAGCTCCTGTTAAGATCGTGGCTATTGACCCTAAAACCTGGGAAAAAGGCTCTGCTGCCCAATATGCAGCATCTAAGCCAAAGAGTACGAAAAAATATGCTAAGTCAAGCGAAACGTACTTACAGGTTGGGGCGTTTTCTCAATTAAATAATGCCAAGCAATTGTCTAATAAGATAGCCAAACTTATCGATAAGCCAACTAAAATTAACCAAAGCGACAACTTGTATCGAGTGCAAGTAGGACCACTGGCATGTGCCACTCAAGGAGATCAACTCAAACAGCTCTTAGAAGAAAATGGAGTCGATAAAGTGGTTGTTGTTGCTAATTGATAACTTGTATTTCCCCGTGGCTTGCCACGGGTACATTTGAGG
>CAZMGW010000023.1:0-17838 GCA_964565935.1 uncultured Coxiellaceae bacterium | reverse complement strand
CGCCGCGCTGTCTTTCTAAGTGCGTCCAGCCACGCACCAACCTCGTAGCCAAATGCTCAAGCTGTGCAAGCTCAACCTGTAATTTACCTTCAAAGCTATGCGCACGTTGCGCAAAAATATCCAAAATCAAGCTGGTACGATCCAAAACCGGGCATTGCAAAAATTTTTCTAAATTACGCTCTTGGGCGGGCGAGAGGAAATGGTTGAAAATAACAAGATCAGATTTGTGGGCCAAAACACTTTCGCGAACTTCTTCTGCTTTACCGCTACCGATAAAATATTTGGGATCGGGATGCTCGCGCCTGCAGGTGACGACAGCAACAATAGATGCTCCGGCAGAAGTTGCTAATTCCTGAAACTCTTCTAAATTCTGTGCTTCATCAGAAGGCTTTATAAAGTCCACGTGGACTAAAACTACTTTTTCAATCACTTTAGGTTGCAGTTGATGCCTCTCTCTATCTTAGTTCAAAACCAATTTCTCTATCATCAAGATTAACTTTTGCCACCATCACCTTAATTGGATCACCAAGACGATAAACCGCGCCACTACGCTTACCGACCAGTCGGTGATGCGGAGCATCAAAGGTGTAATAATCATTTTTTAGCGATGTAATATGAATTAATCCTTCAACGAAAACATCTTTTAGCTCAACAAAAACGCCAAAATTCGTTACTCCTGAAATTATACCAGCAAATTTTTTGCCAACCTTATCTTGCATATACTCACATTTTAACCAAGCAATCGCATCACGCGTAGCATCATCCGCACGCCGCTCGGTTAACGAAGAATGATCACCGAAATCTTGCATCATCACTGGGGTATAACCGTAATCTTTAACCTTCCCTTTATGCAACAGATAGCGAATACCACGATGATTAATTAAATCAGGATAGCGCCTGATTGGAGAAGTGAAATGGGCGTAAGCCTCATACGCTAAACCGAAATGGCCGATATTTTCTGGTGTATAATTTGCTTGGCGCAATGAGCGCAACAAAATGGTTTGCACTAAATGTTCATCTGGCCGGCCAGAAATTTTCTCAAGCAAATTAGCGTAATCAATTGCTTTCGGTTTCTCGCCCCCGCCAAGACTTAAACCCAAACCCCCAAGAAAATGGCGCAAGGCGGTCAATCTTTCCGGATTTGGCCCTTCATGCACACGATAAAGTGCTGGAATCTTAGCTTGCAACAAAAACTGCGAGGCACAAACATTCGATGCCAGCATGCATTCCTCAATAATACCGTGCACATAGTTGTGTTGTACTGGCTCAATTCGTTCAATTTTACGATCAGCAGCAAAAATAATTTTGGTTTCTATCCGAGAAAAATCTAGCGCTCCACGAGCTTTGCGCTGTTTCAGTAAGGCTTTATATAAATTTTGCAACTCTTGCAAATGCGGCAATAAAACCGATGGCTTTTTAGCCTTCTTCTCAAGCTGTTCAAATACCCCATCGTAGGTAAGCCGCGCATGTGATTTTATTATTGCGTCATAAAAACCGTAGCGCGCAATTTCGCCAACTCCAGTGATATGCATTTCGCATACCATTGCCAAACGCTCTACATTGGGCTTCAACGAACAAATTCCGTTCGACAAGACCTCTGGCAACATCGGGATAACATGACTAGGAAAATATACTGAATTACCACGATTTAAAGCTTCTTGATCGAGTGCCGTATCAAAGCGCACATAATGACTAACATCGGCAATTGCTACGTACAAAATCCAACCATTTTTTTCATGTTTTTTGCAATAAACCGCGTCGTCAAAATCTTTGGCGTCTTCGCCATCAATCGTAACAAAAGGCAAATGCTGCAATTCTTGTCGCCCATTTTTTGCTTCTTTGGTAACGGTTGTTGCAATAGCATCGCTTTCTTCTAAAACCTCGTTGGGAAAAGCAAAGGGCAACCCATGAGCACGAATTGCAACCTCAATTTCCATCCCCGGCGCCAGATGATCCCCTAAAACCTCAACAACTTGACCAGTAGCGCTGCTACGCTCTGTCGGATAACTAAGAATCTCAGCAACCACAATCTGCCCTTCTCGCGCATCACCCTCTTTGCCTTTGGGAATAATAATTTCTTGGGTAAGGTTTTTATTAGAAGGCTCAATAAAAGCCACTCCCTTTTCTTCAAAATAACGCCCGACGATCTGGGTAAAATTACGCTCCAAAATCTCAACCACAATACCTTCGCGTTTACCACGTTCATTTTCGGTGGTAATACTTGCTAAAATACGATCGCCAGGGAAAAGGGTGCGCGCCTGTCTTGGACTCAGGAATACATCATCACCGCCCTCATCGGGAACCAAAAACCCATAACCTTCTTTATGGCAAATAACATAACCACGCACCAACGCCATCTGTTTAACCAGAGCATAGCTGCCCTTGCGATTGGTCATTAGTTGACCATCACGCAGCATCGCATTTAAACGACGCCGTAAAGCCTCTTGGGATTCCTTGCTTTTTAGATTAAAGGCTTTGATTAACTGTGAGCGCCTTACCGGCAAGCCCAGATCTTCTAAATATTGAATAATAAACTCGCGGCTCGGAATTGGCTTCACATACTTCTGCGCTTCGCGGTCAAAAAATGGATCCTTTTTTTTCATTGTTCCTGTCATAAAAAACCTATATTGATTAAAAAATTATAATACATGTCAGATTATACCATACTTTATTCTCTTTGTTAGTTGAGCTTGTGTCCATGACGCCACTTTCAAAGCACAACACAACGGTAAAGGCCAGGGGCACCTCATTAAAATTTATTGTTTAAGATAACAGCTTTGTCAAAACTGGATTTTTTGCGTTCGGAATGGCTGCTTTTGCATTGCTAATGAGATGGACTCATCCGTTCTTTCCTACCATTCCTACCATAATGGTAGAAAAAGCCATATGCGGCTACCGATATTTGCTTTCTTCTACTATGGATACATTATATAATTTTTCATAATTAACAGAGAAACAAAACCTTAAACATTAAAATCCAAAAAATGAACAAAAAGCCCAAACCAATTTATCTCGATTACATGGCAACCACGCCGGTTGACCCAAGAGTTGCAACTAAAATGCAGTTCTACTTAACTGACGCTTCAACTTTTGGTAATGCGGCGTCGCAACACTTTTACGGCTACCAAGCAAAGGCAGCAATAGAAGATGCTCGCGCGCAAGTTGCTGGCTTGATTAATGGCGACCCCAACGGAATAGTTTGGACCTCAGGCGCAACCGAAGCCAACAATCTCGCCATAAAAGGTGCTGCTTACTTTTATCAACGCCAGGGCAAGCACATAATCACCTCTAAAACCGAACACAAATCGGTGTTAGATACGTGCAAATACCTAGAAAATCAAGGCTTTAATGTCACCTATTTAACACCCAAACATGATGGCTTAATTGATATAAACACCCTCGAGCAAGCCATCCGACCCGACACCATTTTAGTGTCGATCATGCATGTCAATAATGAAATTGGCGTGATTCAAGATCTTACTGTCATAGGTGAACTTACACGCTCCAAAGGGGTTTTGTTTCATACGGATGCAACTCAAGGGGTGGGGAAAATTCCTATCGATTTGCAAAATCTCAAGATAGACCTGTTGTCCTTTTCTGCTCACAAAGTTTATGGTCCAAAAGGAATTGGGGCGCTATACCTCAGACAGCAACCCAAACTACATCTAGTTCCCCAAATCCACGGCGGCGAACATGAACAAGGTCTGCGTTCAGGCACCCTTCCCACCCATCAAATTGTCGGCATGGGCGAAGCCTTACAGATTGCCCAACAAGAGATGGTCACAGAAAATCAGCGTTTATTGGCACTCCGCGAACATTTGTGGCAAGAAATATCCTGCTTAGACAACACCCACCTTAACGGCTCATTAACCAATCGTATCGCAGGCAATTTAAATATTAGCTTTGGCGATATCGATGGCGAACTATTATCAGCAGCCTTAAAAGATCTGGCATTATCCACGGCAGCCGCTTGCAATAAAACCCAAGCCTCGCACGTACTTAAAGCTCTTGCAGTACCTAACGAGCTTATATTCAATACCATCCGTATTTCGCTCGGTAGATTCACCACCAAAGACGAGGTCGATTTTGCCGCTAAACAGATTAAAGAGGTAGTAACCAAACTACGTAAATCTCAGTAAAAACTGGAGCTTATCATGAAAAAACAATTCTGCTGTTTTTACTATTACGTTCCAAAGTCTCATTTGGAATCCACCAAAAAAGCGATTTTTTCCGCTGGAGCTGGTCGCATGGGTAACTACAGCTGCTGCTCATGGGAAACAAAAGGGATAGGCCAATTTAAACCAGAACCAAGAAGCAATGCTTATGTTGGTAAAATTGGCAAAATAACTGTGGTTAGTGAATATAAGGTAGAAACAATCTGCCAATTATCGAAAATCAGCAGAATAATCAAGGCCCTAAAAAAATCTCATCCATATGAACATCCAGCATTTGGCGTTTTAAAATTGCCGAATGTAGATTAAAAGGCTATACTTTTGAACCATGTTTGCCTTCAAAATTAATAATTTCATTTTAGAGCAGTTCCCTTTATTACCGATGCACTTTAGAGCAAGTATAATGACTTATTGGCAAGGGGCAGATATAAATGGATCAGTAATAAAGGGAACTGCTCTAATCCACACATAAATGTTAGGACGATTTTATGTTTACAAAAAATAAAAAAAACAATGCATCGGCAGTCGAAACAACTGAAGCAATTCGCACCGGCTATCAAGTAGCCTCAATTAAACAAGATTTTGCTGACAACCTAGCATATCTCCAAGGCAGATTTCCCCCTATCGCCTCGCGCAACGACTATTATATGGCTCTTGCATATACTGTTCGGGACCGTTTAATGAGTCGTTGGACCAAAACAGCAAAAACATATTTCACTAAAGCCTCGCGCACCGTGTGCTATCTGTCCGCTGAGTTTTTGCTTGGACCTCAATTAGGGAATAATCTAAATAATTTAGGCATTTATGGTCAAGTTAAGCAAAGCATGGAAGAGCTGGGCTTAAATTTAAATGAACTGCTAGAACAAGAACCAGAACCCGGTTTAGGAAATGGAGGTCTGGGACGCCTTGCCGCGTGCTACATGGACTCACTCGCAACCCTGAATATCCCGTCAATCGGTTATGGAATTCGTTATGAATTTGGCATTTTCAATCAAGACATCCGCGATGGCTGGCAAGTCGAAAGCACCGATAAATGGCTACGCTATGGCAATCCATGGGAAATTGCACGCCCAGAAATCTCATTTGATGTGAAGTTCGGAGGACGCACCGCAAGCCATATTGATATCAATGGTCGTTATCGAGTCAATTGGATTCCGGATCGCGTAGTTAAAAGCGTAGCCTATGATATCCCAATACTTGGCTACCAAGCCAGTACCGCCAATTTTATTCGTTTATGGAAGGCTGAAGCTTGTGAATCATTCGACTTTAGAGCGTTCAATGTCGGAGATTATTATGGTGCTGTTCAAGAAAAAATATCTTCTGAGAATATAACTAAAGTTCTTTACCCCAATGATGAGCCTTTGGTTGGCAAAAAGCTACGCCTCGAACAACAGTATTTTTTCGTTTCAAGTGCATTACAAGATATGATCCGAATTTATCAACAACGTGAACAAAACTTAGAATTTTTTCATAACAAATATGCAGTCCAACTTAATGACACTCACCCAGCCATTGGTATCGCTGAACTAATGCGTCTTTTGATTGACGAACATCAAATAGATTGGGAAAAAGCATGGACAATTACACAAAAAACGTTCAGTTATACCAACCACACACTTTTACCCGAAGCGTTGGAAAAATGGCCACTGCCACTTTTTGCCAGCACCTTACCACGCCACCTTGAAATTATTTTTGAAATTAACCAGCGTTTTTTACACAACACTTGTTCTGCCTTCCTCAATGACGTAGAGCGTATAAAACGCATGTCTTTGATCGATGAAACAGGCGAGCGTCAAATACGCATGGCTAACCTAGCTTGTGTCGGCAGCAATTCCATCAATGGTGTTTCAGCACTACATTCTGAATTGCTCAAACACGAATTATTAAAAGATTTCTATGAACTCTGGCCGGAAAAATTCAACAACAAAACAAACGGGGTTACTCCAAGACGCTTTGTGATGCTAATCAATCCACGTCTGACAAAATCAATTAATGAAGCCATTGGCGATGACTGGATTAAACATCTAGACCAATTGCGCAATCTAGAAAAGTTCGCAAATGACGCAGCATTTATAGAAAAGTGGCACCAAATCAAACTTGACAATAAAAAAGACCTTGCGACATTTATTGAACAAAGAACCAATATTATGGTTGACCCAGATTCTTTATTCGATATCCAAGCCAAACGTATCCATGAGTACAAACGCCAACATTTAAATCTTCTACATGCAGTGGCGCTTTATAACCGCATACGCAATAATCCAAATATTAATATCGCACCACGCACTATAATTATCGCGGGCAAAGCCGCTCCTGGATATTACAAAGCAAAACTAATTATAAAACTAGCTAATGCGATAGCCAATGTCGTTAATAATGATCCTCGCACCAAAGACCTCCTTAAAGTTGTATTTTTACCCAATTATAATGTTAAAAACGCTCAATGGGTTTATCCAGCAGCCGACCTCTCTGAACAAATCTCTACAGCCGGCAAAGAAGCTTCGGGTACTGGAAACATGAAATTTGCCATGAATGGCGCACTAACCATTGGCACACTGGATGGCGCTAATGTTGAAATGCGTGAAGAAATTGGCGCAGAAAACTTTTTTCTCTTTGGCTTAACCACCCCTCAGGTCTTGGAGCTTAAACGAAAAGGCTACAATCCACATGACTACATCAACGCCAACAACGAATTACGCCTCGCAATTGAATTAATAAATTCGGGACATTTTGCCAATGACGCTAATTTGTTTAAACCATTAACCGATTCTCTGGTTTATCATGATGAATTTATGGTATGCGCTGACTTTGAGTCTTATATCGAGTGTCAAGATTTGGTAAGCAAGGCTTATAAAGACAAAACACTCTGGACCAAAATGTCAATTCTCAATACCGCTCGCATGGGCAAATTTTCCTCCGATCGCGCCATTCAAGAATACTGTGACGATATCTGGAAAGTGCAACCGGTGCAGATTGAGGGTTAAGTTACACCATGAGTAATTATACTATTTTTATCTCCGATTTGCATTTGAGCCCTACAGAACCGGAAATCACAAATCTATTTTTAAAATTTATCGAAGATATCTCGCCCACGACAGATGCACTTTATATTCTTGGGGACTTTTTTAAATTTTGGGTCGGCGATGATGACACTTCGGTATTTAACGAACAAATCAAAAAAGCATTACAACTGGCAAGTAGCAAAACCACGATTTATCTAATGTCCGGCAACCGAGACTTTATTCTGGGCCAAACTTTTGCCAAAGAAAGCGGCTGCATTTTAATTACTGATCCTTATAAAATTGACCTCTACCAAAGACCAACTCTATTAACTCACGGGGATATTCTCTGCACCAAAGACATAAAACATCGTATGTTTCGTGCCATTACCCGCATACCCTGCGGCATATCAATATTCTTAAAACTCCCATTAACAATCCGCACTTGGTTCGCTCGTAATCTGCAAAAATACAGCGCTAAAACCAAATTATCAAAAGATAAAAACACGATGCTTCCTCAAATAAGCGCCATTAGAAAGCTCATGGTAAAGTTTGACTGCAATCAAATAATTCACGGCCACACTCACATTATTGAAACCGAAGAATTCACTGTAAATGATCAAAAAATGCGACGCATTTCGTTAGGTGAATGGACTGATCATGGGAGTATTTTGATTTATCACTCAGACGGCCAATATGAATTCAAAAGAATTTGACTACCTCTTGATTGCAACCACCCCAGCGTTTTCTCGCCCATCATTCTGTAGTGACGAAGGATAATCAGGCCTTGCAATAAATCCGGATTTTATTATTTCGAAACCGCATCTTTCACAAGTATCAACAAGCTCATCCACATCAGTTAGGGTTAGAACTTCCGGGGAAAACGCATGGTATTCTGGTCGCAAATAAAATTTTAAATTAGGAATATATCCAGGCCATTTAAGACCATCTTGCTTTCTTTTTTTATATAATGGCACAAACTCCTGAATCAGCTTATCAGTATACCCTACATAGGGAGTATCATTGATCAGATAAAGTCTTCCCCCTCGCTCAAGCCAATCATACATATGACCAATAGACTCTTCTATCTCTTCTTCTTTAAGGAGGTGCAAAACCCGGCAACATAAAATAGCACTCACACTTTCTTTTTTAAGATCAAGTTTGTTTGGTAATGACCCAACCATCAATTTCAATCTGTCTTGATCATCTGCCGCAGCTCTGGAACGGAGAATTTCTAAGTGTCTCTCGTCATTGTCAGTAGCGATAATCTTGGCTCCTTTGGCCAAAGCTGGTAAAGTTGCAACCCCGTAACAAGCACCAATATCCAACACCCAACCAGTTGATTTACCTGCAAATTCAATAAATTCCCGAGAATACAGATCTAAAGTACCGGTCATATATCCAGTATTATTAAGCGTCTGCTCTCCACCTGCCAAAAAAGATTGTTTCATTTTATTAATCCTTATATTCGATCTGGTTGTGTTTTTGTAAAAGAACTCACTTTGTCACCAGTATTAAAAAACCCCATTCAAACAAACAACTCCCTACTTTTTAGTGGCTTATCGCCTAATAAAATTGCCAATACCGAACGCAACAAACGCTTGGCGTCCTGAAGTTCTTCCCGAGTACCCAACGTCCCTGCATGCAATGCCAACAAACTTTGCCCGGAGAAAGTTGACGGATCAAATCCACTAGACTTTTTTAAACCCACCCCGAACTCAAAAATATATTTTTCTTCTGGCAGTACTGGCTCATCACTAACTGTGCGATCTAATTGCAAACCATAACCCAGCTCTATCAATAAACTTTTTTCAAATAATCGCAACGCAAGCTCCGGCTGTTTTGAATTAGCTAAAACGGCGAGCGTTTGTTGATATGAATTGTAGATGTTTGGATGGGGATCATGACGCTGCAGCAACCGCATTAATAGTTCATTCAAATAAAAACCACTTAACAACATATTACCACTAAGATTATAGCTTAACCCATTTGCCTCTACTTGCTGTAAAGTTTGCAAATCGGTTTTGCCACTAAAAGAGACCAACAATGGTGAAAATGGCGCGAGCAACCCATACGACCGCGACCGCGCACTGCGCACCCCACGAGCCACGGCAGTCAAGCGCCCTTGTTGCGCTGTTAATAGCTCAACTAAAAGGCTGGTATCGCGGTAAGCTCTAGAATGTAGCACAAATGCTGGTTGCAAAATTACACGGGTGGTAGTCATGATTTTTTAGGTAGATATAAAAGTGGATTAACTGGCTTACCAATCTGACGTATTTCAAAATGCAAGCGCACGCTTCCAGAATCGTCACTTCCCATGGTCGCAATTTTTTGTCCGACGCTTACTGTTTGGCCTTCATGCACCAACATGCTTTTATTATATGCATAGGCGCTCAAATAATCATCGTTGTGCTTAATAATAATCAACTTGCCGTAGCTGCGTATTCCAGTACCGCTATACACCACCCGCCCAGCATTGCTCGCCAACACTGGATCGCCATAATTGCCTTTGATATCTATTCCTTTATTACCGCCCAATTTATTGCTAAACCATGCAACTACAGTGCCTTTTGCTGGCCAAGACCAACCCTTTATCGATGGAGCGTTAACGCTGTTTGTAAGTTTGATTTTGGTTCTACTACGAACATTAGATTGTGATTTAGCAAAAAGTTTTAGCCGTTGACCGCGGCGGATAGAATAAGGGAGATTTAGATTATTTTTTTTAGCAAGGTCGCGATAATCCATACCAAATGCCCAAGCAATTGAATATAAAGTATCTTTTTTTTGTACGATATACGCGTTTTTTCCAGCAGCTGGTTGCCTCCAACCATCGGCTACTGGTGGTAATTTAATAGGCTTACGGTGATGGGAACATCCTGCAACTAGAATGAGCAATAACAATATGCAGATTTTTTTATACATAGCTTAATAACACGGAAACACGCTACTATTTGTGCTTTCCTTTTTTATCGATCGAAAATCCTGAAACCCAATCACTCATGCGCTCAAAAACCGCATAATCGGTCATATCAATTTTAATTGGGGTAATAGATACTTTATTAGAGTTAATTGCATAAAAGTCTGTTCCCGGACCAGCATCTTCTTCATCACCAGAAGCCCCAATCCAATAAACTGGATAGCCTCGCGGATCCATAGCTTTAATTGCTGGCTGTGCTGGATGGCGTTTACCCAAACGAGTTAACTCAAACCCTTGAAGCTCTTCAAAAGGAACATCCGGAACGTTAACATTGAGTATTGTTGCGGGCGGCAATGGCTCTTTTGTTAAACGCTCAACAATTTGTCTGGCAACTATTGCAGCGGTTTCGTAGTTTTTCTGCGGGTCTTTTCCAACCAGAGACACCGCGATCGATGGCACACCAAGCACTCTACCCTCAGATGCTGCGGCTACCGTACCAGAATAAATAACATCATCCCCAAGATTTGCACCAGCATTAATACCAGAAACCACCATGTCGAATTTTAGATCTAATAAACCAGTTACCGCCAAGTGAACACAATCGGTTGGAGTCCCGGTAACACTGTAATAACCATTAGGCAATTGCTGAACCCGCACTGGGACCTGCACACTCAAAGAGTTGCTCGCGCCACTGCGATTGCGATCGGGAGCAATCACTATTATCTCGGCAATTTTGGCCAATTCAGCCGCAAGCGTATTTATACCAACGGCATAAATTCCATCATCATTGCTTATTAAAATTTTCACTTTTGCCTCTTATTTTTCGATTAGTATAACATCTTTATGGCGATTTCTTGAAAAAAAGTCATCTGTTTTGATAGGCCGATGAGGTAACTGGCATATCGGGTTTATATTCCCTAATCTTATCCACTAAAATTTTTCTTGCAGAGTGGCTAGTTTCCATCAAAACATTGTCATATTCAGGTACACCAAGTTTTGCATAAACACCTTTGCGGAGCTCATTAGGCAAGGTCTGTAAAGTTTTAAGATTAAAGGTACTAGCTCTAGCAAATATTGCCTCGTCATGTCGATCTTGGTTTTTTTTCATTATCGATAATACATCCTCTACAGCTTTATTTACTAATGAATCCTTTTCTGTTTCGCTCAATTCTGCTTGTCTTTTTGTGCCATACTGCGTCAGAGTACTTTTTAATTCTTTTGCCATAGCCATTTGGGCTTGAGCATCTATTTTAAACTTGTTAATCCAGGAGGGGGTTTTTGCTGCTTTTGTTTTTTCAAGAATATATGCATCAACACCAGCATATGCTTTTTGAAAATTATTTTTATAATAATTTGGATCTGCTTTATACGCCTCTGGATTTGCCACAGCTATAGCAACCTCATGAATCGAAGGCCGACTATGAGGATCGTTATCTATCATTCTTTTTACCAAACCCTCCAATGGTGACCCAAGATCTCCAAGCTTTAAATCCCTTTTAAACATCATCCCCAAAGCAAAAATATCTGATGCTTTAGAATAAACAGGTGCATTTACAACCTCCGAATGCATTAGCTTATTTCCAGGGTCTTTTTTTATCTCCCCATCAGCCTCACGCAGATAGGGATAAACTTCTGGGGCCACATAAACCGGGGAACCGAACGAGTAATAATTCATATCTACTAGTTGCCTTTTACCTTCAAGACGTGCCGACACCCCAAAGTCAATAGCAGTTACTACGGCGGTATCACCCACCATATTAACCATAAAATTTGCTGGTTTTATATCGCGATGCAAAATATTTCGATTATGCAATTGCTCAATTGCTAAGGCTGCCTGTAAGCCCAATGTATATTTTTCATTCTCATTCATTTTACTAATTTCATGGCCTTGAAAATAATTTGCCATATCGATACCAGCATGCTTAGCTTGAACGGTATACAATTTCGTATTGGTCTCGTCTTGTGTGGTCTTTTTTTCTCTAGCAAATCTTGCTCTTAAATATCCCAGCTCCTCCATTATTTGTCTATCTATCTCAGACTGATGGTCTCTCGTTTTTTTCCTTTCTTCATATTCTTGAACACTTTCCCTAGGTTTCTGCGCCAACTTCTTTACTTTCTCAATCTTTACCGCATCAACACTACCGTCTTGATACTGAATTATTTTAACAACCCCAAAAGCACCTCTACCTAAAACCCCTTCCGTTACCTCCTTACCAGCGGCATTTATGTACATTTTACCATTTGCCATTGCCCCTAGCTGATATCCGCCTCTACCATCAGGCATTACCAGAAAGCTATGATTAATTGGATTTGTTTTCTCTTGTTGCTCCTCCTCTTTTCTTGATATTTTAAAAGGCAGAGACTCTCCTTGAGATATACGCGATTTTACTGCGGCATCTGCCGCTTGCCATTCTTCATCTGATATTTGCAATAAATCAGTTGATTGATTCAATTTGGATTGCTGCTGCTCTTCAGGTCCCATAACGAACTCCAAATAAACAACTTACAAAAAATAAAACAATATCAATTCGGATTGTTAAACAACAAATTACGCTCGCGCTCCTTAATCCGCCAAGAACGTTTGCGCAATTTGTAGATAACCAATGGAATTAAATACCCGCCAACAAACCCCACAATCAAAAAACCCTCATAAAACTTCAAGCTGCCGATCGCAATATTGCTTGGTGGAACAAAGCCAATTAACACTATAAAGATACTCGCGATAATTCCCGCAACACATACCACCCACATACCAACATTGCCAAACGGAATTTTGTATGCTCGCTGAACCTCTGGGCGCTTATACCTAAGGCGAATAGCGGCCGCAAAAATAAAAATATAACCCGACAGCGCAAGCTGAGAAGTTAAATCACTTAAAATCAAAAATGAGCTATTAACACTTGGCATTACTAAAAACACCAAGCTAATAACTGAACATATAATTGCTTGCATAATTAGAATCGCCACTGGCATCTGGTTAGAGTTTACTTTTTGTAAAAAGGGAGGGATACACCCATCCTGCGCTGCAACCAACACTCCTCTGGTTGGACCGATCATCCATGCACCAACTGACCCTACTGTCCCTACAACAATCAATATAACCACAATTGGCATTAACCAGCTTAAATGAAAGGCAGTTAAAAATAAGGTAAAAGCCTCAATTAGAGCCGTCACCAAACCCACTCCGCTGTGCAGCTCCTTCGCCGGCACTACCATTGCCACCGCAAGTGTCGATAATACTAATGACACAAAAATAATTATAGTTGAATAACAAAGTGCCCGAGGATAATTACGCTGTGGATCTTTAACCTCCTGCGCATGGGTTGCTGACATCTCCATGCCAACCAAACCATACATAACCATGGTCAACAAAACCAAATCACCTGGTTTTGATATCTGCGGCAAAATGGATTTTACACTCATATCGATCTGTATCGGTTTGCCGCTAAACAACCAAACTCCGCCTAAAATTGCAATAAATCCCAAAGGGATCAACACGCCAATTATAGCCGCCACCATGCTAATCGCTCCGGAAACATGCATCCCTCGCAAAGTTATAAGCGTAAGTAACCAATAGGTAGCCAAAACCACAGTTAACATATACCAAGCATTATTTGCGAGCTCTGGGCTTATAATATAAGCCAACACCCCAGCCATAAAAGAGAGTATGGTAGGATACCAACAAATGTTATAAATCCATTGTATCCAAACCACAACAAATGCAGTCGGCACACCAAACGCTTCTCGCACCCAAACATAAATCCCACCAGTCTGTGGCCAGCCGGTAGCAAGCTCCGCCGAAACCAGTGCGCTGGGGATGAAAAACATCAGGGCACACACAAGATAATAGAACACCACCGAAAAGCCATAGTTGGCACCCATAGAAATATTACGCAAACTATCGATGGCAATCACATTGATCATTACCAAAGTTAACACACTCATTAGTGGTTTGTGTTTCATATTATTTTCCAAAAAGCATCTATTTTTTAATGAGTTAACTCTAACAATTAATTTGTTTTATAGCAAGAAACAGGCTAAACCCGCAACCACCAATATCTATCGCTTAACGAGCTTTATATAACAACGCTCCGCCAATCCCCATAAAGATCATTATGGGTAACATGGCAGCTAACGCTGGCGGTACTTGATAAACCACACTCATAGGCCCCACAAACTGATTTAAAATGTGGAAACTAAAACCAACCATCACACCAACCAACATACGAAAACCCATAGTTGAACTACGTAATGGCCCAAAAACAAACGGTATCGCAAGCAAAATCATTATTAATGTAGCCAAGGGTGCAAACACTCTTTGCCAAAAAATAAATTCATAGCTTTCGACATTTAGACCGCCCTGCTTACGATATTTAATATAAGAATACAACTGAAGAAGAGACTTTTGATCAGAATCAAAGTGTACCATACCAAGCAACCGTGGGTTTAAAGTTATTTCCCATTGTTGCTCTGGAAAAGCGGCGCTCGTAGTTTTCTCATCCGTAAATGTGGTTTGCACCACATCTTTAAACAGCCACCCACCATTTTGATATGAACCACTCGCAGCATAACTTGCTGCTTTTAATTTACGGTTGGCATCAAATTCATAACGCGTAATTCCTTTTAATTCTTTACTGCCAAACACAAGATCGATATGTATAAAACTATCGCCACTACGCGCCCATGTTCCCTTACTCGTTAACAAAGCCTGCCCACCGCTCATAGCAACGCTTCTGTGTCTAACCGCAATCTTTTGTGCGATAGGAGCCAATACCTCACCGACAATCGTCATTATTAAAATTAAAATTACAGCTGCTTTAGTAATGGCAAAAGTAATATCAACCAACGATACCCCAGCAGCGCGCATTATAATGAGCTCACTGTGCGAGGCCAATAACCCTAGAGCAATTACACAACCCAACAAACCAGCCATAGGAAAAAACTGATAAACATCAGATGGCAACAACAAGGGAACGTATGCTAGTACTTGTAACAATCTATAAGAACCCGTGCCAATATGAGGAAATTCTCGCGTAAACTCAATAAATGCTTGTAGCCCTAACAAAAGCAACATTACCAATAGAATATAGGTTATGATTGTTATCCCAAGATATTTGGTAATTATCTTCACGACTGAGTTTTGCTCCTATAAAACATATTCTGCCAACCGATTTGCTGACTAATCAAAAAAACCGCCACTAGCAACATTAATCCATGTACCCACCACATCCCTAAAACCGGCGACAATACTCCGCTTTTTATCCATGCTTTGGCTAAAAACAAAAAATTAGCATATGCCACATACAGCAAGATAGCCGGAATAAGTTTAGCATAACGCCCATGTCTTGGTCTTATTTTGCTCAAGGGTGTACCAAGCAAAGTTAAAATTAAAGCGGATAATGGCAGTGAGATACGCCAATGTAATTCCGCCGCGGCTCGTTTGTCCCGACGATCGTGCCATAGTTTTAAAGTTGGAATACTGCTTGTATTCTCCCGAAAAGAAGCACCAACATCCTGCTGCATCCGCACAGAATATTCATCATATTTGATCACTTCATAATCATTTTTACCCGGGGTACCAACATAACGATAGCCATCAGTAAGCACTATATATACGTCTCCAGTTTCATTGTTTTCTTTTTGATGTGCGCTTTTAGCCATCACCACGCTTAGCTTGACGTTATCGGCCAGTTCATTTGCAGTTGGTTGAGTAGCAACAAAAACCCGAGAAAACTTCTCTTTATCCCTGGAAACATCATCTACATAAAAAATCAATCTGTCTTTGGCCACTGAAGTAAAGCTATTCGGCTTTACCATATCCAAAGCGGTCGTGGTAACCGCACCTGCTAAAATACGATCAGAATAGCTATCAACCTTTGGATTTACCCAAAAAGATAAAACTGCAACTAAAACCATCACTATTGCCGAAAAACCAAAAGTAATCTTCAATAATCGCAAGGGACTGACACCACAGGCAACAAATATGGTCATTTCGCTATCAGCATACAAGCGACCATAGGCAAGCAATATTGCTAAAAATAAACTAACCGGCAAAAGCACTGCGGATAAAATGGGTAGCTGCAACAATAATAATATTTTTATTCCCTGTCCTGGCAAATTTCCTGCGGCAGCATAATGCAGATAGCGCACAAATTGATTACTTAAAAAAATAGCGAGCAACACCAGAATCACCACTAGCATTGCGGTATAAACTTCTCTGGCTAAGTAGCGAGTAATAATCTTCATCAAATAACCATTTCCCCGCCCATATACTCCCACAAAACCTCAGGCAAATGAATGTGTCCGGTTGCATCTTGATAGTTTTCCATAATTGCAACCATGGTACGACCAACCGCCAAACCAGATCCATTTAAGGTGTGCAATAGCTCTATTTTACTAGTTTGCGCATTCCGAAAACGTGCTTGCATTCTTCGTGCTTGAAAATCCTCAAAATTGCTACATGAAGAAATTTCGCGATAACGCTTCTGTTCCGGCAACCATACCTCCAAATCGTAAGTTTTAGCTGCAACAAACCCCATATCACCACCGCACAAAGCAACAACTCGATATGGAAGCTCTAACTTCTGCAAAATCTTTTCCGCATGCTGAACTAGCTCCTCATGCGCACGATAAGAATCCTGAGGTTTTTCAATCCGCACCAACTCAACCTTCTCAAACTGATGTTGCCGAATCATGCCTCGCATATCCTTGCCATAACTACCAGCCTCACTGCGATAACACGGCGTCAAAGCAACATATCTCAACGGCAGTTGCTCTTCAGGAATAATCTCATCTCGCATCAGATTGGTAACCGAAACCTCAGAAGTCGGAATCAAACTGTATTGAAACTCCCCCTCAATTCGAAATAGATCTTCGCAAAACTTAGGGAGCTGCCCCGTACCAAACAAACTCTGATCATTCACCATGTGCGGCACATAAACCTCTTTATAGCCGTGCTCTTTGGTATGAACATCAAGCATAAACTGACCCAAAGCCCTCTGTAATCGAGCCAGCTTATCTTGCAACACTACAAATCTTGCTCCAGTAATCTTGGCCGCCACTTCAAAATCCATCATGCCAAGCTGCATACCCAATTCAACATGATCTTTGGGTTTAAAACCAAATTTCCGCGGCTCACCAAATCGTCTGATCTCCACATTATCCTGCTCAGTCTTCCCTTCAGGCACTGTCTCATGCGGCAAGTTTGGAGTTGTATGATAGATATCGGTAAGCTTAGCTAAAACGGTCTCAAGTTCCGTTTTTTTAATCTCCAGCCTCGCTCCCACATCCTGCACTAAAGCCATGCTATCACTTGCATCTTTTCCTTGAGCCTTAGCCAAACCGATCACTTTTGAGCGCTGGTTACGCTCATTTTGCAGTTCCTGTACCTCAACCTGCAGGCCTTTGCGCTTTTCTTCAAGCTCTTGAATAAACGCGACATCTAATTCAACCCCGCGTTTTTTAAGTCGCCTTGCGGTTTCCTCAAGTTCAGTACGAAAACATTTTGGATCAAGCATTCGGTTCTCCGATTTTACTATTGTGACATTATATTATGGAATGGTTGTGATATCCATGTCACTTTTTGGGGCTGTTATCTAAAATGTGGAACGGCCAACCTTTGCAGCATATTAATTGTGGTGATTTTGTCTTGCCAAAGCAACCTTAACACTTCTGCTTCTCCCCTTTGCTTCTCTGTATACTACTAATGCTACTACCGTATACTTTGGTAGTGGATCGCTACGCAAAGGAG
>CAZMGW010000022.1:0-18005 GCA_964565935.1 uncultured Coxiellaceae bacterium | reverse complement strand
CCCTCTCACGGCGAAAACATGGGTTCGAAACCCATAGGGAGCGCCAAATAAATATTATGAAACAATATAAAAAATATTTGATGATGCTGTTTTTGTTGCCGCTATTTTGCATCATCACAGGTTGTTCTTTTGACGGCTCTCCAAAGGTAAAATCCAAATTAAACTTATCCCCGAAAACTGCCAAAGCAATCGGTATGAAAATTTGGCAGAACGAGTGCCTGGGTGAAATCTCCGGCTTAACCAGTTGGAACAAAGGCGAGAATTTTGCTTCTTTGGGCATTGGGCATTGTATTTGGTATCCAGCTGGAAAACAGGAGATTTTTGTAGAGAGTTTTCCCACGTTGATTCGCTATATGCATGAACGCCACGTAGCTGTGCCAAAGTGGCTAAACCAATCCAACCCTTGGCAATCGCGTGAAGAATTTCTTCGTGCTATAAAAAATAAAAATCCTCGCATGGAGGAGTTGCGCAAGTTTTTAGTTAAGACCATCCCGGTGCAAACTCAATATTTAATTTATCGTTTGGAAAAGACATTACCAAAAATATTAAAACTCGTGCCCGAGAGTGCGCGCCCAAATATTAAACGCGAAATTAATCAGTTAATGCGAACACCGCGTGGTATTTATGCGTTAGTTGATTATGTTAATTTTAAAGGGGGCGGGACTGAGCCTGTTTCGGGATACGCTTCTAATTGGGGTTTGCTGCAAGTGTTGATGCAAATGCAGTATGCGCCAAAAAGATTCACGCCCAATGAGGCCTTTGCTTGGGCAGCGGGACAGGTGTTAAAGCGTCGTGCGGCAAACGCACCGCCACAGCGCAAGGCCAACGATGAACGATGGTTGCCTGGTTGGTTAAAGAGAGTTAACACTTATAAATAGGATACTCAAGGATGCCTCTGAAGCATCGGTAGTGGATCGCATGCAAAAGCGGCCATTCCAACGCCAAACCCAAACCCATAAGTTTTGACTTGCGCAATGCTGCCACCAGTACGACCAGAGTAATAGGATAATAAAAACTTATGAATCGTCTAATGTCGCTCGATGTGTTTCGTGGGTTTGCCATTGCCAGCATGATTTTGGTAAACAATCCTGGTTCTTGGGAGTATGTATTTCCACCACTGCGTCATGCCGCTTGGAATGGCTGGACTTTTACCGATCTTGTATTTCCGTTTTTCCTTTGGATAGCTGGTGTTGCAATTCCTCTTGCCTTTGCTAATCGTATTGATCGTGGCGTCGCCAAGCGTCATCAATTATTAAAACACGTATTTTGGCGAGCTTTGGCGCTATTTGCGATCGGATTATTTCTTAATGGATTTCCTTTTGGATTAGTTGGCGAACATAATTTCAGCTGGGCCACTATTAGAATTCCCGGGGTTTTGCAGCGGATAGCGGTCTGTTATTTTATCGCTTCTTTGATCGTCCTTTATAGCAAAGTCGCTTGGCAGATAGCGTGGACTGTTTTGCTTCTTGTTGGCTATTGGGTTCTTATAAAATTTGTTCCTGTTCCGGGTTTTGGCGCTGGCATATTGGAACCAACTGGCAATTTAGCTTGGTATCTTGATGTCAAGTTGCTCCATGGCCACACATGGGTTAATGCTCCAGCTCCGGGTTTTGATCCCGAAGGGATTTTGAGCACCTTGCCGGCAATTGCAACCATGCTGTTTGGGGTCTTGACGGGGCAGCTGTTAAAGAGCAGCTTTACGCAAAAAACCGTTTGGATGCTGATTTTTGGCGGTGCTCTCATTTTTCTTGGATTGGTGATGAGTCATTGGTTGCCAATTAATAAAAATCTTTGGACGTCTTCGTATGCGGTTTTTACTTCCGGTATGGCCTCGGTGGTGTTTGGATGTTGCTATTGGTTGATCGATGTTAAAAAACATCAAAAGTGGTTTAAACCCCTACAAATTTATGGTTTGAGCGCCCTGACGATATTTGTTATTTCTGGTTTAATTGGGCGGTTGACTAATTGTATCAAGGTTACAACAGCTGCTGGAGCTCAGTGCTCGTTTAAGTCCTGCTATTATAATTTTTTATTCCCGCCGCTTGGTGACCCAATGCTTGCCTCATTTTTACATACGATAGCGTTTATGCTGCTTATGTATTTGATTGCTTATGCGATATACCGTGTGCAGATAGCACAATGCAGAGTGGTCTTACACAAGTAATTTGCAATAGTTATGATTGCGGGTACAATTATTTCAGTGTTTTTATATCAAAAATAAGGGTTTAAAATTAACATGGGAGGTTTGTTATGGTACCTGGTAATGTTGGTGTGCCTGCAGCAGAGGGCGCTCCTCAAGTTCAAGTTGGGGCTGAGTATATTGGGGCTGAGCATAAGCGTCTGCAACGTGAATTTGTCGAGGCTATTAGAGGCTTAAATGTTGCAGCAGTCGAAAGACTTTTGGCAACTGAGAAAATTAATGTTAATGGGCGCATCAGTGATTATGGCTTTCAAGACCCACAGCCGCTGTTTGATTATGTGTTTGATTATGTGGTTGGTAAGGGAGAAGTTGCAGTAGAATCTAGAAATCTAGCGCTTAATATTATAGACCTATTGCTAGACAGACCGGAATTTGATGTAAAAAGGAACGTAGCAATGGGGTGGGGAGGAAATATTCTATTTTCCTTGATGAAGGGTTCTATGTTCCATGTCGGTGGCGATTATGAACGATATGTAAGACATATCTTTGAAAGACTCTTAAGACATCAAACAGCTACGGGTTTTGGTATAGTACTACCCTACCAGGAAACTGGGACACCTGAGAGTGTTTTTCCAAGACTTTATGATGTTTATAAACAAGTTATAGATCAAAGGATGACTGACCTTGCGCGAAACCCAGAGGCAGAAATTGAGCCATTTGGTTTTAATGCATATACCCTAGTTGCTAGTTGGGGAGATTGGGGGAATTTTTCCCACTTTTTAAATAAACTTACCCCGGAGCAACAGGCACAAGCTCTTACTACAGTAGATGGGCGCGGGCGTAGTGTGCTCACTACTCTTGTTGAGGAGGCTGCGGCTATTGGATATTCCCGTGAATCTACAGTTGAAGTTATAAATGGATTGCTGCATATGGGGCTTGATATCAATGGGATAGATGGAAAAGGTGATACCGCACTTACAGTGGCTATTAGATCTGCTCCTCCAGGGAAAGAAGGAATTAACTTTGTGAAAAGTCTTTTAATGAGTTTGGAAAAGATCCAAGGATTTGATATCAATGGTCCATTAAATTCTGATGGGGCACATTCTCCTAAGTGTAGTCCCCTTATAGTTGCGCTTGAAGAGATTGACGAAGATACGCCTGGAAGGGCAGATATTGCGAATATGCTTTTGAAATATGAAGGTTGGAGAAGTGTTAACATCTTCCAATCCCCATCCCCAAGAGCGAACGTCTCGGCAACAAGGGAAATGATTAGTGTATTACGCCGATTTTTCCATGACGCTAAAACACAAGCTGACTTTACTGAGCTTATGGAAAGAATTCGGCTGTTTAGTGAGCCCGAAGTGTTTGAGAGGTTTTTTAATTCAGACAAATTGAATGTGGCTGCCTCTCGTGGGTGTGAAGCAGTGGTTAGGCAGTTCCTTAAGTTATATCCACACGCTAACATCCCCCCTGATGGCGAACCATCTGCTTTGATGGCGGCTGTTTTTGCTTACGGGTCCCCCTCCAAAGAAACAAATAGGGAGCTGGTAGATAGTCTTAAATCGGTGATCCGATTGCTTGTGGAAGATCGAAATACTGATCTTTACCATAGAGATAAAGAAGACCAAGATGCTTTTAGAATTGCTCTAAAATCAGAGTCCTATGAATATAGAAATGAGCTTATCGGATTGCTTTTAGATGGTATGCATCTGCGGAGTTGGAGATTCTCTATTCCCCCTAGAGACGACCTCAGAGCCCTCACAGATCCTGATGGTCTAGGAGCACAAAACTTGCCGCTAAGTGACGAGCTTAAGGTTAGAGTGGCTCAAATGCGTGACGCTTGTAATGCGAAGATACAGGAGCTGGAAAAACGGCAAGGGACAGGAGGTGCAGCACCTGCGTGGACTCGGCCTACTGATGATACTGCCCCAAAACCTGGGTCGAGCACCTAAAGAAATACTGCTATTCGCATGGCCAAAGTAACCGGATACTCTGCTGCCTGTCGTTTACGCGCGAGGCTTCAAAATCGGGAACAAAATCACATCGCGGATTGATGGGGAATCAGTAAACAGCATCACTAAGCGATCGATGCCGATACCTTCACCTGCTGTTGGCGGCAAGCCATACTCAAGGGCAGTCACATAATCTTCATCATAGCGCATTGCTTCTTGGTCGCCTTGGGCAAAATCATCGGCTTGCGCTCGAAAGCGGTTGGCTTGATCTTCAGGGTCATTAAGTTCGGAGAAGCCATTGCCGATTTCTTTGCCCCCAACAAAAAACTCAAACCGATCAGTAATAAATGGATCGTCGTTGTTTTGTCGCGCCAGCGGCGATACTTCAATTGGATAAGCAGTAATAAAAGTTGGCTCGTTTAAATTGCCCTCAACCGTTTTTTCAAAAATCTCGTATTGGATTTTGCCAAGACCGTAATTAGCAATGTTTGCAACCCCCAGCTTTTCCGCAATTTGACGCGCTATATTGATGTCATCAAGGTCGCCAGCTTTAATGTCTTTATTAAAATGCAGGATCGAATCTTTGAGCGTCATGCGTTTGAAAGGTTTGGCGAGGTCGTATTCTTCGCCTTGATATTTAATAATAGTCGTGCCTAAAACCTCGTGAGCTAAGTAACGCAGCAGCTCTTCGGTGAGGTTCATCAGGTCATGATAATCGGCATATGCCTGATAGAATTCGAGCATGGTGAATTCCGGATTGTGCCTTAGCGAGATGCCTTCGTTGCGGAAATTGCGGTTGATCTCAAACACGCGCTCCATGCCACCAACCACCAGGCGCTTTAAATGCAGTTCCGGTGCAATACGCAAATACAGCTGCATATCGAGCGCATTGTGATGCGTAACAAAAGGCCGCGCGGTAGCGCCTCCGGGTATGACGTGCATCATTGGCGTCTCGACTTCTAAAAAGTCATGATTATTGAAGAACTTACGCGTTGCTGCAACAATGTGGGAGCGTATTTGAAAAACTTTACGTGTTTCTTGGTTTACCATCAAATCCAGGTAGCGCTGACGATATTTAATTTCATGATCGACTAAACCATGAAACTTTTCTGGCATTGGCAACAATGATTTGGTTAATAAAAATAGTTTTTGGGCTTTGATGGAAAGCTCACCAGTTTTGGTTTTAAAAACCGTGCCTTCAACTCCGATAATGTCGCCTAAATCCCAATGCAAAAACTGCTCGTACAGGTCTTCAGGTAATTCATCTTTTTTAATATAAATTTGAATCTTCCCGGACATGTCTTGAATGTGGACGAAACTAGCCTTGCCCATTACCCGGCGCGTCATGATGCGGCCAGCAATTTTGACCTCAATATTTTTTTCATGTAAAGATTCGGTGGTTTCTTCGTTGTATAGCGCGTGTAGTGCATCGGCCAGAGTATTGCGCCGAAAACCGTTGGGGTAGGCGTTGCCTTTGGCGCGAAGTAGCTCTAGCTTAGCTTTTCGCTGCGCAATTTGTTCGTTTTCAGATAAGACGGGTTTTGTTTCGTCATTCATAAGTCGGTTTCCACTTTAGATTTAAAGGCTTTGTTGTCATGCAGATGTGCTCGACAGTAATCCAGGAGTCGCGACATTCCTTCGCCCCGCAACAAGAGAGGCGAAGGAAAATGTGGTATAAACTCAAAAGCTTGTGCTAATTACCGCCACCTTCGCCGATTTGTTTTTCTCTGATTTCCGCAATGGTTTTGCATTCAATGCATTGCGTTGCAGTGGGGCGAGCCTCAAGGCGGCGCAGGCCTATTTCAGCGCCACAGTCATCACAATAACCATAATCTTGATCATTAATCCGCAGCAAAGTTTCTTCAATTTTTTTCAGCAATTTGCGCTCGCGGTCACGAGTGCGCAATTCCAAGCTAAACTCTTCTTCTTGGCTTGCACGATCAACCGGGTCTGGATAGTTAGATGCCTCGTCCTTCATGTGATTCATGGTGCGGTCGACATCTTCCATTAGCTGTTCTTTCCATTGTGCCAAGATTTTTTGGAAATGTCCCAGCTGTTTTTTGCTCATGTACTCTTCATTTTTTTTAGGGGAGTATGGCTGCACATCAACAGGACCAAACATGGATTTGGTTGAAGAACGTTTTTGTGGCGCAACTCTTTTTACAGGCTTTATGGGCTTTGCCGGTTTTACAATTTTTTTAGGTTTTGCAGCTTTACGGGCTGGCGCTTTGGCTTTTTTTAATATTTTTTTTGGCTGAGCCTTAGCTTTTGGTTTTAACTTGGCTTTGGGCTTTGCCTTTGCTTTTGCCTTTACCTTGGTTTTTGGTTTTGTCATAATTTTTGTTTTAGCTTTGACCCTTGTCTTTGCTTTTTTTGGTGGCGCCAATTTTTTCTGAATTTTTTTCTTTAATTTTTTTTTGGAAACTTTCATATTCACCCCTTTAAAGTTATTTCTCCAACAAACACTTGCTCCGCAGGTCCGGTCATTTGAATGCCGTTACTGGATTCGTCCCATTTAACTAAAAGATCTCCACCCGGCAATTTTACCATGACCATCGGATCAAGTAACCCCCATAATTTCCCAACAACAACCGAGGCACAAGCACCGCTTCCGCACGCCAAGGTTTCACCGCTTCCGCGTTCATAAACGCGCAGCTCAATTTGCTGGCGGTTTAAAACACGCATAAAATTTGCATTAACACCCTCGGGAAATGCCGAACTGCTGGAAATAAGAGGCCCCAAAATCTCAGCCTGATCAATTGGCTCATCCGTCAATATTATCGCATGCGGATTGCCAACCGACACGGCTCCTATCTCGACTTCCCCAAAACTCGCAATCGGCAGAGTATATCGTAATGCTCTTTTTTCTGCTACAAAAGGGATCTCTTTTGGTTCAAAAATCGGGTTGCCAATAGCAACCGTTACTTGGCCGTCATTTTCTAAATGGGTTTGGATTTTGGATGATTTTATTGAAAAAACCAGGTCATGTTTTTGACTCAAGCCATGCTCTACCACAAACTTGGTCAGGCACCTAATGCCATTACCGCATTGCCCAGCTTCACTGCCATCAGCATTAAAGACGCGATAGGTAAAATCGACATCTGTTTGTGTTACATTCGGCAGTTCAAGAACTAAAATCTGATCACAGCCAACTCCAAAATAGCGGTCTGCTATTTTGCAGATCGATTCTGTAGTTAAGGAAATATTGTGTGTTACATTATCAATGACAACAAAGTCATTGCCTAGGCCTTGCATCTTAGTAAATGGAATACGCATTGTTTCTCCAACGTGACCATAGCTTTATGTTTCACTTCGGAGATTATACCCCAATATCTGTAGGTGCTCTACCTAGTTCATACAACAACTCAACGGTTTCTTTAATGCTTTGAGCAACTTCTTTCTCTGAATCCGCTTTGTTGTCATAAATTGTGTATAATTGCCTGTATTTTATCGGTGTAATATTGATCATCAATGAGTTGGCTCCAGCCAGCAAAGCTTCTTTTTTGGCATTTTTATCCAGCGTTTCTAAGGCTGTTGTTACCAAAATATTGGAGTTGCTATCGACAAACCGAGATATGGCGATGGTTTTTAAAACCAGGTCTTTAGTTACTTTTGGTTCATTTTTCAAAGGAGTGTCGCTTGCAGGCATTAAAGGCCCAAAAGAGTACATGTCCGGAGCCAAATATTTTGTTAGCAGAATGTTATTGGCAATGTCCTCGTTAGTCTCCCCAGGCAAGCCAATCATAAAACCGGTCGCCAGCACGTAGCCGATTTCTTTTAAATACTTAATAAGATCGATTCTTTCATCAAGATCGGTACCTGGGCGCAATTTTGCAAAAATGTCCTTGTTGGAGGTCTCAAAACGCACCAGTGCGGCTCGGGCACCAGCTTCGTACAATTTGCGATAAGTTTCTTTGCTGCGCGAGCCAAGGCTCACGAACACCAAAACCCCAAGTTTACGAACTTCTTTGACGATGGTTATGAGCATATCGTCGTCATACCACAAATCTTCCCCAGATTGTAAAACCAAAGCCTTGAAACCGTGGACATCGACAGCTTCTTTCGCCGCCGCAATAATCTCCTCAACACTCATGCGGTAACGAGGCAAGTCACTTTCTTTGCGAATGCCACAGTAATAACAGCTGTTGTGACAGTAGTTGGAAAACTCAATTATGCCATGCACACAGCTAGCATTGCCATGTTCACGTTGGCGGACATTGTTGGCAATTTCATACAGGACTTGCAGCTCCATGGGGTCTTGCAACTCAAGTAGCGCCAACATTTCGTTTTTGGTAAGCGATTTACGTAAATTTATTTTTTGTAAAACGGCGAGCGCATTGGGAGAAAGCTTGTCTTGATCAATTTTTGCTAAAGCAGCGTCGGTTTTTTTGAGCTCAAAAAAGATATTTTTCCAATGCTCTAAAATCTCAAGAGCATCTTTTTCAGGGATTTTGCGTACCAATACCCCGCCTTGGGCGTAAACGTAATCGCCAATCTTGAGGTCATCAAGATCGAGCAAAATTTTACGTTTTTCACCAAAGTAATCGATAGTGCCAGTTTGGCCGTCGATCGAAACTAATTTTGCTGGAATTGCATAACACATATTTATTTTTCATCAATAGCCCTGCCAGGGGCAAAATACAAAATCTAACCAAATAAAAAAATAAACAATTATGCCCCGAAGGGGCTATAGGCTTCACCAGCCCAGGCTAAGGCGCGTTTTTCGCGCCGCAGGCCTGGGGGGAGACCAGGTCTAGATAATAATGTTTTAGAATATTTAAATGCCTAAAAATTTAATCGCCAACCCACATCCGCATATAATTGTACCCGCCATCGCATTACCGTAGCGTTCAAATATTGGCGCATGTACTAATTTTTTTGCGCCATAAACTGAAGCAAGCACCATAGATAGCATTACAAATAACGTTGCCAAGCCGAAGACCAGTGTTACTAAAAAAACATTTAAAACTGAATCTTGGATTGCCGGGTACATAATCAATGGAATCAGTGGTTCGCATGGGCCAAGGACAAAAATTATAAAAAGTATCCAAGGGGTTAATTCTTTCATGCTTTTTTTAGGATAAAAGTGAGTGTGCCCAGCGCTATCTCCATGGTTGTGGGCATGCGCCGTACCATCAGCATGTGCATGAAAATGAATGTGTTTTTTGTTTTTAATGGCGGTTCTTATGCCCCACAGCAGGTAGGCAAATCCAAAGCCGATTAATAGCCACGCAGCAACTTCACCGCGAAATGACTCAATAAAATTGAGCTTGTTTAGTGTTATCCCAATTGAAATAGCGACTACACCCAAAAGAACTGCCGATAAAACGTGGCCAATGCCGCAAAGGGTAGTAATTATGACGGTTTTTGTGATTGACCAGCCACGAGTTTTTGCTAATACAATGAAGGGGATATAATGATCTGGGCCAAGCAGGGTGTGAATAAAGCCGACCGACAGGGCAGATAACAGAAGTAAAGTTATAGTTTCTTGATTCATAATATAATTTTCCTCACATATTGGTTTGTTTAATAAGATCCAAAATTAGCGGAATTTGGGTTTGCACTTCATTGCTTAACCCCTCGCCAAAGCTAATGTCTTTTGGCTGAATCCCGATTATGCTTATTTTTGTTTTGATATCAAGTTTTTCTGCAAGTTTAAGCATATCAGCAAGACCAAATCCATGGGTGGACAAGACATCGCTTTTGATATTTATCTTGGCTTCTGCGGGAGTGAACGACTTCACAGTTCCTGGGGGTGCAAGCATCTGCACCGCGTCGATTATAATCACTTTTTCATATTCAGCAACCTGATCAAGCAGCGCTAAACCGTCGGTGCCGCCATCAAAAAGGGTCAAGTCCTTACAATCGACAATGTTGCTATTTTTATTACCTTGTTGTCGATTGTAAGGACTTGACCCCTCTTGCATTGAGCGCAGAATTTTTATTATTTGCGGGCCGATACCATCATCGTGGCGAAGTGGGTTGCCGACACCGATGATGAGAGGTTTGGTTTTCATAATAGACCTTTGTAGCACATTAATTGTAACGATTTTGTCTTGCCAAAGTAACCTTAATACCCCTGCTATCTCCCCTTTGCTTCTCTGTATACTACTGATTTTATGACCGTATACTTTGGTAGTGGATCGCTGCGCAAAGGGGAGGTAGCAGAAGTATCCGGTTACTTTGGCCGTGCGAATAGCAGTGTTTCTTTATATGCTCAAAACTTATGGATTTGGCGTTGGAATGGCCTCTTTTGCATGCGATTCACTACCGATGTTTCAGATGGATAATCAGTAGTATACAGCAATGCAAAAAAGAGGCCGTTTCAAAAGCAAAAATCCATAAGTTTTGACCCAGCTAGAGTCTAATTTTATTGGAGCAATGTCGCTTTGGCAAAAGATATTGCGTAATAAAAACCGCCCCATTTTTCAACGGGGCGATGGTTTTGCAAAAGCATTTATCAAGCTAAAAATCAAACAAACTCAACATCAAGAATATGCGTTGAGCATGAAATGCACGGGTCATAAGCGCGCACCATCATCTCAAGCAACAACGTGATTTCCTCTTTCGATTTGTCTAAAACATTCGGCAACAACGCACGGAAATCGTTTTCGATGTTGCTAAGGTTTTGCGCTGTTGGGATGATGCAATTAGCTTTTTCCATCAACCCTTGGTCGTTGTAGGTATACTCGTGATAAAGAATACCGCGAGGTACTTCAACTGCGCCAACGCCGACACAAGCTTTTAATGGGAACGTACGATCCTCAAGTTCAAGCTTCATGTTTAATAATTTTTCAGCTGCGGCAATAGCATCATCGGCAATGTGGAATAACTCCACAAATTGCGCCACAGTGATCATGTAGCTGTTGTAACATGGTGCCTTTAGACCGAGCTCTTCGGCTGCTTCTTTGGCGCTATTAGACAACCACTCGTGGTTATTGTTAAAGCGTGCAAGCGCGCCAACCATAAATGAATCGCGGCTGTGTTTAGCTCGTTTAGCTGTTGAATGATCAACCAGATACTCGTTGGTATAATCACGATAATTTTTGTAAGAGGTCTCTCCGGTGTCGCTGGAGAAAATATTGCCTTCGAGCAATGCGTAGTCCCCTTTTTTGTAAAGAGAAACATACTCGGTTTCGCGCTCAAAAGCCGGTAACTTCAAGGTTTTTAAAACTTTAATGCCTATTTTTAGTTCATTTTGAGCGTCTTTAAGTTTAGCAATGATGTCTTCTAACTGTTCTTTAGTTGGGATTTTAGTCATTGCTTTTGGATACAGGGCGGTTGGGTGCACCAATCTACCGCCTATAATATCGCCAACATAATGCCCCAAGCGTTTTAATTTTAAGGCTTGAATTACGACATCTTTGTGGGTATTGACCAATGGCAACACTGATTTAGCGCCGACAAAATCCGGAACCGCCAAAAAATAAACGTGCAACACGTGGCTTTCAAAAAATTCGCCACAGTTGATCAAGCGGCGCAGCAGTTTTTCTTGTTCGGAAATTTTTATGCCAAAAGCATCTTCGGTAGCAGTGATAGATGCTAATTGATGACCAACTGAGCAAATGCCACAAATACGGCTGGTTATTAGCGCTGCTTCGTTGAAATGCCGGTCTTTTAGCATGGCTTCAAAAAAACGAGGAGCCTCGACGATTTCAAGCTTGCATTCTTTGATAACGCCGTTTTGAATGTCGACTTTGATATTCCCGTGACCCTCAACTCGAGTAATGTGGTGTACATCAATATTGATATTATTTGCCATCTGGGAATACCTCCTTATTACGCTCTAAGAAAAGTTTAAATTTGTTTTTCATCTGTTCAAAAGTGAGATTATATTTTTGCATGATGTCTTCTTGTGATTTGAGGTTTGGTTCTGGGATAATGCCGCGGCAACCAAAACAGTAGCCGCCATTACTTGGGCAGCGTGCTCCACAACCAGCGCGAGTGACTGGACCCAAGCATTGAATGCCTTTTTCATAAACACAAACATTTTCTTTCATTTTGCATTCAACACAAACTGGATAGGTTGGAAGGTCAGATTTTTTGCCTAAAACCAAGTTTTTTACTACACGCACAAACTCAGCGGTATCAATTGGGCAGCCAGGGACAAAAGCGTCAACTTTTACGATTTCATCAACTGCGCGCGCCGTGGTGGTTTCATATTTAGTGGGATCATCTGGATAAACCGCTTTTTGATATTGTTCTTTCGGTTGAAAATTTTTCAGCGCATTAATGCCAGCAATTGTTGAGCAAGCCCCTAGGGTTACTAAAATTTTTGCCGTTTCGCGGATCTTTTTTAATCTTGGGATGTCGGAGTCGCGGGTAATTGAGCCTTCAACAATAGCGACATCGTAACTATCTGATTTTTCGCTGATTGCTTCTCGGAACTCAACAATATCGACTACTGCGAGTAGGTCTAATAATTGTTCGGGAGTTAAATCAATCGCTGCAAGTTGACAACCTTCACAGCAGGAAAAATCAAAAAATGCAACTTTAGGTTTATTAGCCATTAGAGTAGCTCCTCATTTTTCTCAACTTCAGCGTAATTAAATACCGGTCCTTCCTGGCAAACGTAAACGCCTTCCATCTGACAATGACCACACTTACCAACGCCACACTTCATGCGGCGTTCCATATCCATATAAATATTTTCTTTTGGCATTTGCTTGTCGAGCAGAGATTTCAACACGAATTTGTACATGATTGGAGGACCAACAATAACCGCGATGGTGTTGTTCGGGTCAAAGTCGACTTTTGGGATTAAAGTGGTGATTACACCGCAGTTTCCAGCCCAACCTTCTTCAGCACGATCCACAGTTTCAAGCAATTCAACATTGCCATCAATTTTGGCAAGCTCAGCCAATTCTTCTGGGTACATTCTCTCTTTTGGTGTTTTGCAGCCATAAAGAATGGATATTTTTTTGTATTTTTCACGTTCTGGAACTACTTTGTTGATCAAAGAGCGTAGTGGGACATAGCCAATACCGCCCATAATCAACAGTAAGTGTTTGTTTTGCATCTTATTTATGGTTTCTTCGGTAAAGCCATTACCAAAAGGCCCGCGCAGATAAATGACATCGCCTTCATTTAACGAATGAAGCTTGGTGGTAACATCGCCAATTGCACGCACAGTCATTTCAACGCGGTTGTTGCCCTTGGGAGCAGAAGAGATGGATATTGGGGCTTCGCCAATGCCAAGAACAGAAACTTGATAAAATTGGCCTGGAAGATGCCCTGAATCTGTTCGATCTAAGAGTTCGAGCTCAAAAAACTTTTCTTTGTCAGTAAAGCTTCTGATCTTCACAATTTTCGCCCGCTCGGGGAGATAAAGTTTGTCGTTTTTTTCTTGTAAATTTAATTTAGTTCTCATATTCCCCTCTAATTACCATTAATGGCTTCAGCAATTTTTTTAGGACTAATTTCAGCTAGACAAGCCCTTACACATCTGCCGCATCCCACACAGGCTGATTGACCATGTTTTTTCATTAAAAAGTTGAATTTGCGGTCAATGCGGTGGTGAAGTCTAGCGGTAGCACTGTGGCGGAAGTTTTCTCCGCTACCGACAGTAGCAAAAGAGCTTACCATACAAGCATCCCATTTACGGGTGCGTTCGCCTTTTTTAAGATTTAGCTGCCACTCGTCTTTGACGTCGAAGCAGTAGCAAGTTGGGCACACCATGATGCAGGAGCCGCAGCTCAAGCAGCGAGATCCTTCTTGGTCCCAAATTGGGTGGCGTTTGTTGGCTTCAAAAGTTTCTGGAAATTTTTCCAGATTTTTGAAAGGAGTTTCTTTGCCAAAGCAAGAATCTTTCTGCGCTTGAAAATTGGCAATCTCGTCGCCTTTGGCTTTGCTCGTTGTTAAGTATTTGGCAATAAATTTGCTGCCTTTTTCGGTTGCAGTTTCGATTGCATAGTCATCGCCAATTTCGTACAGCATGACATCAAAACCGCCCTTAGCATCTTGCGAGCCAACTTTGAAACAAAAAGCGTCTTTGTCGCAGATTTTTTTGCAATCGATACCGATGACAACTGTTTGCTCAAGCTTTGCTAAATAATTTGGGTCGCCGTGATCGTCGGCAAAGGCCTCATAAAGCATTTTAAAGCCGTTTAAGTCACAAGGACGAATGCCGAATAAAACCAATGGCTTAGCGTCGATTCTGGCGCTAACCTTGCCATCAGGCGTGTATTCTAAAAGCACCTCTTCTTGAGGGAAAAAGAATTTTTTTGGCGAAAGAACAGTTGGTTGGTATTCCAGAGTTATTTCATTTGAATTGGTGACATAATCGTAAATATTTTGTCCATTTTTCCTTGTCAAAGCAGCAACTTGGTAGTCAGCAAGCGTTTTATCAAGTCCTTTGAGAAGATTATCTTTGGTGATAACAAGTTCTGCAATTTTTGTGCTCATGATCGTTACCCTATAATTTGAAAGACTTTTTTATTAATTTTTGGATAAATCCCCAAAAAATTGACGCTGATTTAACTCTTATTTTTACCTTTTTGCAAGCAACTTTTTAGCTGAACGTGCGGTTAAAATTGCACGAGAAGGCTTAGCAGGTTGGTAATAAAATTTTCGAGTTAGTCTTATGCCTTAGAAACCGAAAAATCCTCTTTGCCAACGCCACAAATTGGGCATACCCAGTTTTCGGGCAGGTCTTTGAAGGATGTGCCAGGTTTGATTTCAGCATCTGGGTCACCTGCTGCTGGATCGTAAATGTAGCCGCAAACGTTACAAACATATTTTTCCATGATATCTCCTTTTTATAATTTTGTTATTTAACAAGTGCCTATGGTTTTGTTTTCATTGTGCCCGCCGGTAACACAAGTTTGAAAAGTCGGGGCATTTTTTTGTGTTTTGCCTTTAACTGCGTTGTGGTAGTAATCATAGGTCATAGGCGTTTTATCGTTGAGCTTTTCTGAGGCTAGCAATTCTCCAATAAATAGGGTGTGTGTACCAACGTCGATATATTTGATCACTTTTAAATCTAAAAGTCCAACCGCATGGTCTAAAACTAAAGGCGATCCAGTAGACAGTTTTTTATAATTAACATTGGTAAATTTGTCAAAATCACGGCCGGTGCGAAAACCGAATTGGCCAATAAATTTTAAATCAGCTTCTTGTGACAAAATCGAAACCCCAAATGAGCCACTTGTAGTAACAAACTGATGAGTCAAGTTGTCCTTGTGCAAGCAGGTCACGACCTGGGCCGGTTGGCAGGTTACCTGAAAAACGACGGTGGAAATCTGCCCATTTATTTTCTCACCAAAATACGAAGTGACAATAAACATGCCATACTGGATCTGACACAAAACCCCTAGATCAAGCTTATTCATTAGACAGCATCCTTGGTATCATCTTAAGATGGATTCATGCTATCAAATTGAGTGGCGCGGGGCAATGAGGCAAAGAGGTCAAGTCCTTACAATCGATAACTTGCTTATTTAGGCTTAGACGGCCCTGTTATGTTGTCGATTGTAAAGTCGGACTTGAACCCTTACCCCTTTACTTTGAGGTTCGTCGTGAGTGGGGTATAGTTATTGTATGAAGATACTCTACACTAATTTTCACGAACAATGTGGCGGGGGGCATGATACTTATATATTTACACTTTGTAAGGCGTTGAGTAGCGCGCACTCTATTGTTGTGGCGGCACCAGAAAACAGTTTGCTTCTTAAAAAAATTGCTACTATTGCGGCAGTAAGAACCTTTCCTTTTAACTTTCAATTTCGAATAAACAAATTTGTTGCGTTGTATAAAAAGGTTTTAGAGCTAAGGCGGTTTTTGCTTAAAGAACAATTCGATGTTATTCATGTAAATGGGTCAAAAGATCATTCTCTGGTAATACTATCTACCATTTTAGTTCCAAAGAAACCCAGAATTATTTTTACCAAACATAATTCATTGCCAATTAAGTTTGGTGCTAAGCTGCGATATAGTTATTTTACAGATCATGTTATTGCTGTAAGTGAAAATACGAAGCAAATGTTCTCATCTATTAAAACACCAGTTACTGTTGTTTATAATGGTGTGGATATAAATTTCTTTAAACCTTACGACAAGGCTTTAACGCTATCGTTAAGGGAAAAATATGGAATAAAGGCAGATGACTTGGTGTTTGGTAGTGTGGCTGGTACCGCGTTGTACAAAGGATGGACATTATTGCTAGAAGCAATGGCGCAGCTTCCGACGGAGTCATTACAAGGTATAAAAGTGATTGTTGCGGGTGATATGCCAACTTTAGCTGAAAGAGAAACTTATAATCAACAATATCGTCTAAAAAATGCTTTAATTCTAACCGGATTGATTTCTGATGTTAGAGAGGTGATAGCGGTTATGGATGTTGGCTTTGTTTTATCTTATGCTGTAGAAACAATTTCTTTTGCTTGCAGAGAAATGATGGCTATGGGCAAGCCAGTGATAGTTTCAAATTACGCCGGCCTGCCTGAAAATGTTACTGATTCTGTTGATGGTTATATTGTTGAGAGTAAAAATATTGATAGTATTAAAAAGTGTATTGTGAAAATTATGAATAAACCACAAAATTTGCCAATAATGGGCAAAAATGCTCGTAGAAAAGCGGAGGAGTCATTTTCTGAACAGTACTTTATTGAAAATACGCTTGCTGTTTATACCGCTGAAGCTGGTAAGCTCTCAAATCCGACACAGTAGCATACGCTACTGTGTCGATATCTTTTAATTCACACGCGGCAATTTCTTGCCGATGTATCTTTCAATACTTTGCAACTGCTTCATTTCACTGTGTAAAGCGATAGAAATCGCAACACCAGTTTTACCCGCGCGGCCAGTTCTGCCGATCCGATGGACGTAATCCTCATGAAATCTGGGTAAGTCATAATTGATAACATGGCTTACATCTGAAACATCGATCCCGCGTGCAGCAACATCGGTCGCCACTAAAAATTGAACTTCACCGGTGCGAAATTGCGCCAAAGTCCTGTTACGCGCATTCTGCTTTAAATCACCATGCATGGGTGATGCGGCATAGCCGTTATCGCGCAATTGCGTCGCTAATTTACTGGCATGGCGTTTAGTTGCAGAAAAAATAATCGCCTTGAAAATGTTTTGTTGATCAAGTAGTTGCGCTAGCACTTGATTTTTATGCCTGCTATCCCGCGACATGTAGATTTCTTGTTTAATCAGTTTCGGATCAACTTTGTCTTGCGAAATGTTGATTCTAACTGGGTTTTTCAAAAGATCTTTCATGACCGACATCAATTTATCGTCAGCTGTGGCGCTGAATAGAAGCGTCTGGCGGCTTTTTGGTGTCGCTTTGACGATTCTTTTGATAGCTGGAATGAAGCCCATGTCTAACATGCGATCAGCTTCATCGAGAATCAGCATTTCAATGCGCGATAAATCGAGGCGCCTATTTTCCATGTGATCCATCAGTCTTCCTGGAGTCGCTATGACGATATCGATCGGACGGGACAATTCTTTTAATTGGCGATCGTACGAAACCCCACCGACAAAGCTTGCGATGTTGGGTTTCATGAATTTGCCATATTTGGCGATCACCTTGGTGATTTGACCGGCCAGTTCTCGAGTTGGGGCTAAAATTAAAACCCTTGGTTTGCTCGATTTATGCGCGCCAAGAAGTTGTAAACAGGGGAGCACATAAGCCGCTGTTTTGCCAGTACCAGTTTGTGCTGAAGCAACTAGATCCTTGCCGCTTAATATGCTTGGAATTGCTTTAACTTGAATTGGTGTTGGCTTGTCATAACCACAAGCCTTTACGGCTTGCAGAATTTTTTCATGTAACTGTAGTTGTGTAAATGTCATACAAATTTTCCTCTAAATAATCAAAACCTTCGTCTTTTGCCATACTGCTGCGTTGCGCATTCGCTCGCAATGCTCATTTACGTAAAAGTAAACTCCGCTTGCTCGCTTCATGCGCG